>JAGQPO010001147.1 GCA_020426665.1 Planctomycetales bacterium | reverse complement strand
AACTCCGTCAGCGGATCCTTCAGGGCTATCGCGGCCCAGGATATCCCTTGACAGGACCCAAAACTACCCCCTTCCCCTTTTTCGAGTGCAATAGCCAGCGACAAGTCATCTGCAGTTATCAGTGGGACACAATCAAACGAAACAATTCCATCGGATCGGAGGCTTTGAGAATTCGACTTCGTTGGTTTTTGGGGCCTATCAACTTCGCGATTTGCGACAGAATTTCCAAATGATCCTTTGGAGAGTCGATGGGACTAAGAAGCATGAAGATGATTTCGACTTGGCGTCCAGTCAATGTACAGCAGAGTGGTTGATTGGGTCTTGCGACCATGAGTGTGGATTGATCGACGGCATCGGTCCACGTGTGGGGCAAAGCAATCCCATGACCGAGCAGGCTGGTGTAATCTTCCTCGCGCTTCCAGATCTCGATGAGCATCTCTTCAGGGGCGATTCGCGGCAGCTGTCCTTGAAGGTGATACAACATCGCGCGATAGAGTTCCTTTAACTCCCTGGCGTCGCTAAAGACAACGTTATTCGCTTTCAAAGGAAGTCCGTTTTGAAGTGGCAGCGAATCGTATACAAACCAAAGTTCATCTTGGTCGGCGATCGTTGTAGGGGTTCCAGTAATGAGATTGCCATTGCGGACCGTTAGCAAAACGTTTTCACAAGCGGGTGGCAGTCCGTCATTCTTTTGAACTCTAAGTGGCGGCGACCCACAGGCGGGATTCATCCATTGATTCAGCGGTAAATCGCTCCAGACCGTCTTGCCGCTTAGAAGATGCTTGTTTTCGTTCGTTTCGTATCCCGATCTTTCCCAACGAAGCAATTGGTCCCCTTCCAGCAACTCGGACCAACGGTGGCAAAGCATTCGATTCAGATCGGGGTTAGGCGTCAGAGCGAGCAGGTTTCCACAACCATAGAACTCCGAATGCTTGTCGGGTTCGATTTGCATCGCGTCGTCGCTGATTGCATTCAGCCCGATACGTTTCGCTTCACGTACTTCGCGGGCGTTGGTGTCCACCATCAGCACGGGGACACCTTGATTTCGCATAAACTCCGCAACAGAACGGGCCAGACTGTGCGCTCCGACGATCAGCCAGCCGTTGGGGATGGCACGGACAACTCCTAGGCATCGGCCCACCAAGCCGGCGGAAAACCCTTGGACGATGACGGTACCGACAATAACCGAGTAGGTAAAAGCTTCGACAAAGACGGACTGCTGCACCCCTGCGTTTTCAAGTTGCAACGCGAACACCGAAGCCATTGATGCGGCAACGATCCCACGCGGCGCAATCCAGCAGAGGAACAGTTTCTCCTTACCCGTCAGGGTGCTGCCGCTCATTGACACAAGCACATTAACCGGTCTGACAATCAACATAATGGCGGCAACGACGGCACATAACCTCCAGCCGTATTCCCAAAAAGAACGCAATTCAAGGTTGGCGGCCAGGAGCACAAACAGTAATCCAATCAAGAAGTCTTTCAGTTCAACTTTGTAGCTGACAATCTCTCGCAGTTGGGGTGTGCTCCGACTTCCCAACACCAATCCGGCGATCGTTACGCTTAACAATCCGCTTTCGGAAATTATCAGGTCGGCAAGCCAGAAGTTAAGCATCGCCATTGCGAGGACAAAGATATTGACGTGTCCTTTGTTGATCCAATCACGACGTAGAACCTGGTCCAGCATAAACCCGAAGCTGATTCCTAGAGCCGCGCCGACCAAGAACCGCAATAAAAATACCTGCAGCACCAACTGTCGATCGCTATCAGTGCTGATGTAGAACTCAAAACACAGAAGTGCAATGAATACGCCGATCGGATCGATCAGCACGCCTTCCCAATGCAGGATGTGATGAAGACGTTCTTTGACGCGGATCCGATGAAGGATCGGGCCGATAACTGTCGGTCCGGTTACGATAACAAGACTTGCCGATAGTAGACAGAAACTCCAATCGAATCCAAAGAGCAGGCGCAGAAAGCTGGCAGTTCCCACCCAAGTAACAATCACGCCGATCGTCAAAATGCGAATGATCTCTTTGCTGACTCGGCGATATCCACCAAGATCCAAGGTCAGCCCGCCTTCGAAGAGAATGATCGCGACGGCCAGTGAGACCAGCGTCGGCAGTCCTTTTCCAAGTGCAGCTGGATCGACAATTGCAAATCCCTGAGGTCCCGCCGCAATGCCGCCTACTAAAAGCAGCGTGATCGCAGAAGTACGCAGCGACGCGGCCAGAGAAAACAACAGCACTCCAAGTGCGGCGGCCACCACGAAGGTCGTCATAAGCGGGTCGGAGTGCATGGGGATTCCCCAAAAGTATTGTGCGATGTCGTTTCGCAATGGAACCGTAGGTTCAGTCCGTGTGCCTTGCCACAACTTAACGACGGGTTGGCGGAAGGATCGAATGGTGGCAGAGGGCTAGGTAGATTCGATCGCTTGTCGCGACAATTCGGCGGGCAACGTTTCGGGAAGAAAAGTGACTTCACCGGTTTTGACGTCGTACATCCCTCCGACGACGATTGCACGTCCCGATTGAACAGCCCCGTGTATCGCCTGGCTGCGGGCAACGATTTCGTAAACCGTGCGCACTACATTTTTTCGGGCCACGTCATCAATGCAGCTTTCTTTTTCTTGGGGCTCCATCCTGTCGAGGCCGCTCAATGCACCGGGGTTCGCGCTCATTTGGATTTCCTGGACGATGGCGTGAAGGTGTTGACACCCGCTGGCCCGTTCAGTGTCGAGGCGTTTCGCTAACAACTCAACCGACGACGTCACTGCCCCACAGCGAGTGTGTCCCAACACAACGACCAATTTGACGCCTGCGACCGTGACGCCATATTCGATGCTTCCCAGCGACTTGGTACCAATCACGTTTCCGGCAACCCTTACACTGAAAATGTCTCCGATTCCTAAATCAAAGACCAATTCGGCCGGTACTCGCGAGTCGATGCAGCTCAGCACGACGGCGAGCGGGTTTTGGCTTGCCGAGGTTGCATAAACCTGTCGGTTAAAGTCCCGCGTCAGTCGTGTCCCGTTACAAAACCTTCGGTTCCCCTCGCTCAGGATGTCTATCACTTGCTGTGGTAATATTCGGTCTTGAAGCTCGCGTGTCGAGTAATCAGCAAATTGAATTTCATCTTTCAAATTGTACTTTTCTCGAAAGCCGCGAAGGCTGACTTTGATACCACGTGCAGGCGCTTTTACGTCTTTGAATTCGCGAACCAAACTCAGGATATCAGGGTCGATGTAGTCCGAATCGGTTGCATCGACCAGAAATCTTGATCCGGGTGGAGCCTTATCGAATACCTGGTCGAGGGCAGCGCGGTTTAGGAAACTGACTTGGTTGGCCAATTCAACGTGAATCACATCCCCGTCCAAATACGTTTCAACAATCCGTCGAACCGGGCTGCGTAGGCTGCTATTCAGAATGAACAGCACACTCACGGCGAGACCCAACAGGATTCCGATCAACAGGTCAGTGAAGACAATTGCCAGCACCGTGACAAGGAACGGTATCAATTGATATCGTCCTTCACTCCACATCTGTGCAAATAGCTTAGGGCTGGCCAGTTTGAATCCGGTCACGAGCAAGATCGCCGCCAGTGCAGACAGCGGGATCATGTTCAAATAGTATGGAAACAGCGCAACGCAAACGAGCAGTATGACGCCGTGCAGAATCGTCGACAGCTTTGAATTAGATCCCGACATCACGTTGACGCTGCCGCGCACGATCACGGAAGTCACTGGAATTCCTCCGATCATGCCTGCCGTGATGTTGCCCACACCCTGGGCGACTAGTTCGCGGCTGGGCGGCGAGTTGCGCTGTCGTTTGTCGAGTTTGTCGGTAGCTTCAAGAT
>JAGQPO010001146.1 GCA_020426665.1 Planctomycetales bacterium | reverse complement strand
AAGTCTTGACGACTTCCGCTACCGTTGAAGCCCTCATTCTCAGTTCGATGTGGAATCGTTCCTCGTCGGTTTCTATCTCAAACCCTATTACGACCAAACATTTATCCGGCGTCACTATTGGTCCGAAAAGACCTGTGTCGTGACCTGAGATCGGGCGCCTAATTCCTTGCCTCGGCTGACCGCTTCAGCAGTGATCGTGTACGTCTGTGGCTGATTGCTGACCAGCATGATCACATACTTGATGGATTCGCCCGGTCGCATGGTGCCGATGTCTTTCAAGTAAATCAGATTCCCGTTGCGGCTGAATCCGCCAAGGTCTGGACTGGTTGCCTGTTCGACACGCAGCACGTCCACACCATCGGGCAGGTTGAATCGGATGCTGACATTGCCATCGGGTTCAATGGATGGGTTGGTGACGATCAAGTCGTATCGAATCGGCTGATTGACGAATACAGCTGCGTTGGGACCGGAGATCGACAAGCCCAGCGATTTTGGTTCGGCCGGTTGGCGCGGCGCGGTTCCTGGGGCGGACGGTGAAGGTCCTGGCATTGGAATCGGAAGCGGGCCGGGAATTCCCGGTGGCGCACTTGCCGGAGGCAGGTTTCCACCCGGCGCGGGTGCCGGGCCGGGTTGGATGACTGCCGAGGGCAAAATCTGGAACTCGACTCGCTCGCTGGCCCTGGCACCTTGATCCGAATCAACTGTCAACACCATGTTGCTACGTTGGTTTGTGCCAACGGCTTGGAACTTTGCCTCCAATACTTCACTTGTCTCGGGCTCCAATCTTGGGATCACCCATTCGATCAGATACTGGCCCGGTCGGGGCTGGGCCATGTACTGTTCGGTGGCGCCAATCGGTTGCAATTGTGGATCGTAAACCATCGCCACGCGGACGTTGTCCAGCGGGATTTGTCCCGTGTTGATGACGACGCTACGAAACAGCGATTCCTCGCCGACCGACGTGCGGCTGCGTCCCGAAAGCGTTGCCGTCACGGCCGGCGTCGGCGGCGGCTTGTTGGTCACGGTCACACACGAGTCGCTTGTTTGTCGTTGTCCGGCATCGGCGGTCGCTTCGATTTGAATACATCGTCGACCTGCGTCGGTCGGGATAAATGTGACCGCGACAGGCCAAGTTTCTCCGGGCTGCAATGGAATGTCTTGTTCCGTATTTGGGTCCTGCCGTAATTTGTCGACACGCCGCAGGTTACTTGGCGTGTGCAACATCGATGCGTCACCGTTTGCGACCAGTTGCAAATTGGTTAACGGGCGATCGCCTGTGTTGCGAACATCGACGTTGAACGTGACGGGCTCGCCGACTTCGTAGGTGCTTTTTTCCGGAGCGACTGTCAACACCAATGATGGGCGGTAGACGTCGACGGTCACTGTATCCGAGGCGATCAATCCACCGTCGGCGCGAGCTTCGAAGGTTAGCGGCAATGATGCTTCCGTTGTCACATCGACCAACAGGTCCAACTGGTATTGTGGCGGCAGCTCCTCTAGTTCCCATACAACCGCGTTGGGAGTATTTGTCGCGAACGAGTCGGTGCTGGATGCTTTGACGCCCTGTGGAACTTGCAGGATCACACGAACGTTGGTTGCCGCTTGGTCGCCGGGGTTGGAAAGGTTTGCCGCGGCCCGGAACGGAACACCAAACGACGCGATTTGGGGTGCGCCGGCGCGAATCGCGATCTGCGGTGCACTCCATGTGACAAAGGTCTCGCCGGTGAACAGCGTCAGCGTGGGCATGTTGTCCGTTTCGCCGCCGGGCCGAATCACTTTCATCGCGATCGGCGTCATGCCGGACGTGCCCGGCGTTGGAATCAATTCGACGGTCGCGTTACCCGCATCGTCAACCGTTGATTCGACAAACGACGAACCATTGGTCCCGGCAAACGAAGCCAATTCCGGACGCAAGATTTCGTAGTAAACCTTCCAGCCGCGCGCCGGAAGCGTGCCTTCGGACCGGGTCACTCGTGTCGTCAATGTCACCGGGGTGCCGGCGGGGACGATCTGTGTACCAGGAAACTGGCGAGCGGCGTCGACCCAATAGATCGTCGATGTGGCTTTTCGTTGATCCCAACATTGACTTTCCGGTGCCAGCACTGTCACTTTGCTAGTCCCTTCGCTGGGGCTGCTGATCGTGATCCAAGTTTGCCCCTTTTCCAATTGAACGTCATCGTTGGGGTTTAAATTGCCACGAGTGATTTTGACTTGCTTGGTGCTTGTAACGCCGTGGGCATAGGACGGGTCTTGCTTGGATGCCGACTTGATTCGAGCCAGTTTGTGAAGCACGCCTGGATCGTCATCGCCGACTTGGATAAAGGTTCCCACGCTCTCCGGTGTCAGCATCCATTCCAATGGCTCGCCGACCTGTAAGTATCCGCCGTCTCCACAGATGCCGGACAGCAAAACGACTTCGCCGCCAACCGGCGCAACAATTTTTTGGGGGGACAGAAGGATGCATCCCCGTTTGCCACGTTTGGGAAGGTGGCAAAGGTCTTTCATGCAACATTCGTTGCCATACAAAATGGCCGGTGGCCCGTTCAGGCAATCCGACGTGCAAGGGGCGCTCGGGACACACGGCTCGGTGGACGCCCCGCCGATGGAGGTCAGCGGCGCTGCTGTATTGGGCGCCAACGGGGTAAGGCATTTTGGAGGCGCGGCCGGTTCTGGAAATGCCGGGTCCGGTAACGAAAAGGGGCGACAATTCAGCGGATCGCCTAACTTGCGCAGGCAGTTGTGTAACTTGCCTTCGCCTGCTGAGCCGGGCAATGCCAGCGTCGTCGTTGCCGGTAATGGGTTGAAAATTCGTTGCCCGGTGGGATCAATCGCCGGCAACCGTAATCGCGAACATCCCAAAAAGGGAAGTGTCGTGATCGCCAACAGGACACACCACATCAACCGGCCGTTGATTGCACAAACATACTCCGATACGCGGGCACGAAATGCCCGCGCAAGAGTCCATTTGTGTGTCAACGAAACGGGCATCGGTTCGTGTTAGCCGAGTGAAAGGTTGATCATTGGTGGTCT
>JAGQPO010001145.1 GCA_020426665.1 Planctomycetales bacterium | reverse complement strand
TGATTACCAACGGAATCAAAGACGAACGTGACCTCAGTCGGCAAGTCGCCTTGGTCGACGAAATGGTCGCCGCAGGAGTCGATGCGATTGTGATCGCTCCGGCCGATTCGAAAGCATTGGTACCGGCACTTCGCAAGGCCATCAAGAAGGGTGTTGTCGTCGTCAACATTGACAACCGATTGGATGCCGAAATCCTGGAAGCCGAAGGCGTCAGCGTTCCGTTCGTGGGGCCGGACAACAGAACCGGAGCGAAAAAAGTCGGTGACTACCTGGCGACAAAACTGAACAAAGGAGACAAGGTCGCCATCCTTGAGGGCATTCGAACTTCGTTTAACGCCCAACAGCGATTACTGGGATTCCAAGAATCAATGCAAGACGCCGGGATCGAAGTCGTTTCAAGCCAAACCGCCGAGTGGGAGATGGCCAAAGCGAACACGGTTGCGGCTTCGGTTCTTAGTGAACACCCCGAGATCAAGGCAATCTTGGCGGCCAACGATTCGATGGCCCTGGGCGCGATCGCGGCGGTCAAGGCGGCAGGAAAGTCTGGCGAGGTCCTGGTCGTCGGATTCGATAATATCTCTGCCGTTCAAGACGCGATTCGCGAAGGCAAAGTGTTCGCCACGGCTGATCAGCACGGCGACCAGTTGGCAGTGTTTGGTATCGAAACCGCGCTGAAGTTGCTGGTCGACGAATCCGCGGAGACAAGTGATGTGGAAACGCCGGTTGACTTGATCACGGCCGACACGTTGTGAGCGTTCGCCCGCAAGAACTATTGTCCGTTCGATCGATGACGAAGCGTTATGGCGACGTCACGGTACTGGACAATGTCGACTTCGATGTTCGCTCCGGAGAGATCCACGCGCTGCTTGGTGCCAATGGTGCCGGCAAATCCACCTTGTGCAAAATGATATCCGGCTTGACCGACTTGACCGGCGGACAGATGCATTTGGATGGCCGGCCGTATGCCCCGCCGAACAAACTCTCCGCCGAGTCGGCGGGCGTGCAGATCGTTCAACAGGAGTTGAATTTGATCCCCACACTAAATGTTGCCGAAAACTTGTTCCTGGGTAATCTGCCGTCGATCGGAGGATTGATTCAAAAGCGGCGACTGCACCACCAGGCACGGGCGGCGTTGGATCGTTTGAAATTACATTCAATTCAAACGCATACGTTGGTCGGCGAGTTAGGCGTTGGACGAATGCAGATGGTCGAAATTGCGGCCGCGCTGGCATGCCGATGTAAAGTCTTGATCCTGGACGAGCCGACCGCGGCGCTCAGCGGCAGCGAGTCCGAGTTGCTGTTTGAGCAACTTCATCAACTACGGGAAAGTGGCGTCGGAATGATTTACATTTCGCACCGGTTGGATGAAGTCAAACGAATCGCCGATCGCGTCACGGTGCTTCGGGACGGTCGCCGCGTCGGGACAGTCGACATTGGTTCGATTTCAACCGACCAAATGGTTGACATGATGGTCGGTGAGGTCGTGATTCCGACGCGTGATGAATCCGCTCCGGCGCGGGACGTCATCGATTCCGACACCGAGGCGGAATCGACAAGGCCGACAACAAACGCAGTGGTCGTTCAATCAATCTCGTGTGGGATGGTTCGCGACGTTTCGTTCACCGTCGCGTCGGGCGAGATCTTTGGCATCGCCGGTTTGGTCGGCTCCGGGCGGACCGAGTTATTGCGGACCATTTTTGGAGCCGACGTCGCGGAATGCGGCACGGTGTCAGTCGCCGGGCGAGCGCCGCGACGGTTTCATCATCCCTCCCAGGCAGTGACATCCGGATTGGCGATGGTCACCGAAGATCGAAAACAGAATGGTCTGTTGTTACAGCAATCGATTCGCTGCAATACATCGCTGGCATCAATGTCCAAACGATTCTCGCGATTCGGTATGATTCGGCGGCGAGCGGAGTCGATGGCGGCGCAGCAGATGTGTCTGGCGATGGAGACTCGTTGTGTCGGCATCGAACAAATCGTCGGAACACTTAGCGGTGGTAATCAACAGAAGGTCGCGATTGCAAAATGGCTGACTCGCGACGCGGATGTGTTTTTATTTGACGAACCGACTCGCGGGATAGACGTCGGGGCGCGGCTCGCGATTTATCGGCTGATCAGCGAATTGGCCGCGGCGGGAAAAGGAATCGTGATCGTCAGTAGCGACTTGGATGAACTGTTCGAAACCTGTGACCGCATCGCAGTGATGTCGGCAGGACGTTTGGTAAAAACGTTCCGACGCGGCGAGTGGTCGGAGGAAGCCATTTTGCAAGCCAGCTTCGAAGGCCATCGCGACATGGTGGACGTATCATGAAAGCCAAATTGATTGATCTGGTACGTCCCTACGTCGGCTTGCTCGCGGTACTGTTTGCATTGATCGCAGTGTTTTCGCTGAGTACCGACAATTTTTTCCAAACCCAAACGTTTGTGGCGATCGCCAATTCCAATCCCGACTTGATTTTTGTCTCGGTCGGAATGACTTGGGTGTTGATCGTAGCGGGGATCGATCTATCGGTCGGTTCGCTGTTGGCTCTCGGTTCGGCCGTCATCGGCGTGCTGATGATGCATCACGGGTGGGGATTGCCGGCTGCGTTGTTGGCATGTTTGGTTGTGACGGCACTGTGCGGTTTGTTCAATGGATTGGTGTCGGTTTGGTTTTCCATTCCTTCGTTCATCGTCACCTTGGGGATGCTGGAAATGGCCCGTGGTGGCACGAAGCTGATTACCGATTCGAATACCATTTACATCGGTAGCCGCATCGAAAGTTTCAGCGATCCGCTCCCATGGATCGGGTTATCGCCCGCATTCTTGGCAGCTATCGGAACCGTCCTCTTGGGACAATTCTTGTTGACTCAAACTGTTTTTGGTCGTTATTGCATTGCGATCGGAACCAATAAAGAAGCGGTCCGAATGAGTGGCATACGGACGGCGCCGATCATGGTGGCGGCATTTATGATCAGCGGTCTGATGTGCGGCATGGCATCACTTTCATATACGAGTCGCCTCTCCAATGCCGTCCCGAACGCGGCGGTCGGACTGGAGTTATTTGCGATCGCCGCGTGTGTCATCGGCGGGACAAGCTTGATGGGCGGCCGGGGCAGCGTGATCGCATCGTTCATTGGCGTGTTGATCATTGCGGTGCTCGAATCCGGGCTCGCACAATTGGGCGCCGCGGATGAAACGAAGCAGCTGATTACCGGAGGCGTGATTATATTGGCGGTACTTCTGGACGCGATCCGACAACGTTGGAGTGTGAAGACAATATGAAACAATTGTTCGCAATCGTATGGGTACTGGCCGGATTCACCTCCGCGTTTGCCCAATCACCGACTCCAGTCATCTTTGATACCGATATCACCGGTGATTGTGATGACGTGTTGGCGCTCGCGATGTTGCACGCCTTGGCCGATCGCGACGAGTGTAACATCAAGGCGGTGACGATTTCGAAAATCAATCCGTTGACGGCCCCGTTTGTTGACGCGCTGAACACCTATTACGGACGCGGCGATTTGCCGATCGGTGTCACACACGATGCGCAAAAACGTGACAGCAAGTATCTTGCGGTTTGCAAGACGCGTGACGGAGACAAATTGCAATACCCGCACGATTTGATGTCCAGTGATGATGCGCCCGATGCCGTCGATGTATTGCGCCACGCACTCGCGTCGTCCGAGGACGGAAGCGTTGTGATCATTCAAGTCGGCTTGGCGGCAAATCTTGCTGCCTTGATCGATTCGCCCGGTGATTCGATCAGTCCGCTGACGGGCATAGAATTGGTAAAACAGAAGTGTAAACTCGCATCGGTGATGGCCGGCTGTTTCGGACCGGCGTTGGGAAAACCGCGTCATGCCGAAGCGAATGTTGTCAATGGAATCGGGTCGATGCGCCAACTTGCCGAACGTTGGCCGGATGCGGTCCCGATTGTCTGGAGCGATTTCCGAATCGGATTGGCAGTCCCCTATCCACGTGAAAGTATCGCCCGAGATTTTCGCTACGAAAAACATCATCTGGTTCGCGAAGCCTACTTGTTACACAGTGGCCCCGAGCACGACCGCCCGACCTGGGATCTGACCAGCGTCTTATTCGCCGTGCGACCGGATGACAACTACTTTGGATTATCAGAGGCGGGACGGGTTCATGTCGACGAGAAAGGGTTTACTGAATTTGTCCCCGCCCCAGACGGTCGAGATCGTTACCTCACAATGTCCGATCATCAAGCAATCCGCGTTGTTGAAACGCAGCGATCGCTATGCAGCCAACCACCGATCGGCAGAGATGCAACGAAGCGGCCGTAGCGAAAGCCTTGGTGTCCGGCCTTAAGAGATCGTCCAGCTTAGTCCCGCTCTCGGAACGACGCATCGCGTTACGATATCGGCCAACGGCCGTTCACATCCATAGCCTTGGGCATCGCC
>JAGQPO010001144.1 GCA_020426665.1 Planctomycetales bacterium | reverse complement strand
CACCCTGTTGGTCTCTGCATTGGAGGTCGGTCCACTTGGTCAGCGACTTCGTCGCCACCGGTACCAAGTGTGCGATCATGACCAAAGTATAGCGATCCAACCAGCCTAGACAGTCCTGGGGAACGGTTCTCGCTGTGCTATACCGGCTTGGCGAACCCTTCTTACCGTGTTTCCACAACATTTGTTTGCCTTTTTTATCAACTCGGCTCCCTCGCGACCCGAACATTCGGCTCGAACAATCCCCCCGTTCAGGAATCGGTGTGCATCGGCACAGCACCCTTCGCTTCGAATCCGAGTTTGGATTAATTTCATTGTCTTAGATCCGCCATCCCGGGTCGGGTGATTGCACCGCCCCGAATTCCCATCCCCGATTCTCCCTTCGAGCGACTTCCCCTGGTGACGAGTTCTACCGACACAACGGGTCGCGTCACGGCATCTGTCGGCGCTCCCAATGGTTCGCCCGAGACGGCGCAGTATGCCGACAATTCCGCATCGGATTGCTCCGCGGCTATCACGAAGTTGGCCGACCAGTCCAGCTGCCAAACGGATTTCCTTCGGCACATCGCGGACGATCTAACTTTCCAGTTTCCAATCGATGTCGTTGTCATCTCGCACCCGACGTGGGACAGCCCGATGATGTCGATTTCCGAATCGGCACCCAACGCTTCGACACTCGCGCGGCGTCTGGACGCCGAATTCGTGGACGACCTGTTGTCAAACTCGACATCCGCGGCAACCGCATGTGATCTGCCACTCTTGGCGAGACCGAATGCTTTGGACGACCACACCGCATCCGGACCGGATGACAACCGAACACGTGGTTTGCACATTCAATTGATCGACGGTGAAAACACCAGCGCCGTTTTGCTCGTTTACAACCCACACGCCACACCGGACACCGTCTCGCAAATCCGCGATCTGAAACGATTGGCAGACTACGCTCGACAATGCCGAAGTGTCGTCAATGGTTTGGCAGTTCACGCAGCGCCGCATGCTCCGGCAAAACCGCTCTCAGGGCACAGTACGACTATCCCGGCCAAACGACCGATCGCCGACCAGCCAAACCGGGACCAGTCTCGCGTCTTGCGTCACTTCCACAACGATCTGGATCTGGCCGGCACCGCCTATCGGATCGCCAACGAATCTCGACGCATACTGGGGATTGATCGAGTCAGCGTCTTGATCGCGCGACGGAGCCAATTTCGAATCGAATCGGTCAGCGGTGTCGCAGTTGTCGATCGACGAAGCAATTCGGTAACAGCCGCGGAACAGTTCTCCCGGCGCGTCGTCGTACTCGGACGACCAATCACCTTACCATCGGCCGAACCGCTGCCACCACAGATTGCCGAACCCTTTGATCACTATCTGGACCAAACAGACATCAATTCGGTCACCGTGATCCCGCTTTATCAATCGCAACAAGACGACCGCAGACGCAGCGATTCCAACGATATCCGACCGCTCGATTCCACCATCTATACGGATGCTCCGGCGTCCGGAGCCGACCCGTTTGCAATTCTGTTGCTGGAATCGTTTGCGGATGAATTGCCTACGAATCTGACGCCGCCGATGCAAGAGGTCGCGGCCGAAGCAGCAATCGCGTTATCCAATTCGCTGGAACACCGCAGAATTTTCGGCTTGAGATTTCTGAAAACGCTAGGGGATTGGTTCGGCGGAAAACGACTGCCGTATACGGTGATCTCTGGCCTGGCCGCGATCGGTTTACTGGCCGCATCTTTGATCATTCAAGTTGATCATCAAGTTGTTGCCACCGGGTTCGCCGAACCGGCGATTCAACAAAACGTTTTCGCGCGTACCGACGGCATCGTGAAAAAGATCTTTGTCCACGACGGACAACGCGTTACCACCGGTGATGTGTTGATGCGGCTGGAAAACGCGGATTTGGAAACCAGCGCCGAATCTCTATCCGGCGAGATCATGACCACCTCACGACGGCTGGCATCCATCAGTTCAATGTTGCTGGATCCCGCAACCGATGCCAAACAAGCCGCTCGACTGGCCATCGAAGAACGCCAACTTCAAAGTGAACTGATCAGTCGGCAAAACCAATTGGGCCTCGTCCAACGCCAACTGTCGGAACTGGAAATTAAAGCCCCGATCGATGGAACCGTTGCCGGTTGGCAAATCGAACGCAAACTTTCCGATCGCCCTGTCGGTCGTGGCAACCACTTGTTGACGATCGTTCGGGAAGACGGTCCCTGGCAATTGCGGCTGTCGATTCCGGACAAGGACGCCGCGGAAGTCATCCGCGAACATTCGTTGGGTGGAGTAGTGAAAGTTGAATTCGCCGCGGCGTCACATCCCGAGTCTACGTTTGCCGCAGAGCTCGATAAAATCGCAACATCGGCCAGACGAAACCAAGACGGTGTGAATGTCGTCGACGCCGAAGCCGTGATCGTTCCCGATTCCCACCAGTCCGATCGGCACGGAATCATGGACTTCGTCTTCACCGACGCGCGGTCGGGAGTTGAAACAACGGCAAAGATCACCTGTGGTCGGCGTTCGGTGCTGGCCAGCTGGTTCGGCGACGTCCGCGATTTCTTCAATCGCAATGTCATGTTCTACTTCCGATGACAATGATTCCTTTGCGACAACACCGACGCCCACGTCAATCCGGAAACTCCCCTGTCGGTGTTCGCCGAAGGCCGGATCTGGAGTTCGTGCAAACCGATCACAAGCACAGCTCGACCATTGTCGTCAAAGACCCGGTCGCATTGACGTATCATCAACTGCGGCCGGATGAATTCTTTGTGCTTGAATGTCTTCGCCCCGACGCGACACTTGAATCACTCAGAGACCAATACGTCGAACGATATCGTCCACAAAGGGTCACCACGCGCGAGATCAACGATCTCTTGTTCCGATTCCATCGACTGGGATTCACACTTGCGGACAAACCGGAACAGGGCGATCGGCTGAACGACAAACGGATCGCCGACCGAAAACAACGCTGGACGCAACACATCACCGGTGTCCTGTTCATTCGCTTTCCCGGCGTGGACCCCGAACCCCTGCTGCGACGACTTTACCCGTTGGCCAGACCGGCATTCTCGGCAACCGGAATCGTCGTGATGCTATCGATCATCCTGGCGGCTATCGGTGCGATCTCAGCGAACTGGGACCGATTTGTTTCCGAGATGCCGGCGATGCAACAGTGGACCCAACTTCGCGCGATCCTGGTACTTGCCGCTGTAATTGCGTCGACCAAAGTTTGCCACGAACTGGGACACGCGATCGTTTGCAAACACTTTGGCGGCGAGTGCCACCAGATCGGACCGATGCTGTTGGTTTTCACGCCGGCGCTGTACTGTGACACATCGGATTCGTGGACGCTCAGCAATCGATTTTCTCGCGCCGCGGTCGGGATGGCGGGAATCGCGGTGGAGATTCTGCTCGCCTCGCTGGCAACGCTGGTATGGGTGGCAACGGGGCCGTCCCTGATTCACTACGTCGCGATGAACGTGATGTTGGTATGCAGTGTAAGCACGCTGTTGTTTAATGCGAATCCGTTGTTGCGTTACGACGGGTACTATGTTCTGTCGGACCTTTGTGACGTGCCCAATCTGGGTCCCAGGTCGCGGCAATTGCTGTCCAAAAGAACCGGAGAGTTGTTCTTCGGCACACAACCCGATGCCGATGAATCAATCAGAGGTCGAGAACGGTTTTGGATGCTCGTCTATGCGCTCGCCGCTTTTGCGTATCGCTGGACGCTTACGTTTTTGATCCTTTGGTTCATCCTGGTCATGTTGCGACCCTATCGATTGGAATCGGTGGGGCAACTGATCCTCCTGTTCGCCGTTGCCGGTTTGATTTACTCGACATTTCGCGGAACCATATTGTTTCTCCGCAGCCCCGCACAAAGGAAAATGATTCGCATGAGTCGTGTGATGAAATCCGGTACGGTTATCGCCTTGCTGATGGTCGCCGCGATGTGGCCGTTGCCTTCGGGCGAATCGGTCACTGGACGTGTCGTTCCACGGCAAGAAACGCCAGTCTACGTTGCCACGGGCGGCCACCTGGATCATCTTTCCAAGACAAACGGCCAATGGGTCGACCAAGGCGAATTGATTGCCGAATTGGTTAACCCCGATACGGTTCTGCAATACACGACGGCTTCTTCGCGAGTTGATACCCAACAAGAATTGGTCAACGCCCTGAAGGCAACTCGATTGACCCTGTCGGAATCCGCCGACGATTTACCGGTCGCCGAAGCGATGCTTTCCGAGTTTCAACGTCAGCTGGAAACACGCCGACAGCGTCGCGACGCACTGCAAATCCGCGCGCCGGTTTCCGGTCGACTGATCGCACCGCCCAAGCGTAGCGCGCCGCCGGAAAGCTCGGAACTGACGCTCGCCAGTTGGACGGGCGATCCGACGGAACAACGTAATCGCGGCTGCTTCATCGATCCGGGGACCGAACTGTTCACCGTTGTCGCGGACGGTTTATGGGATGTCGAATTGATCGCTTCATCGGGTCAAATCCAGCGAATCCGACTCGGCAATTCCGTCAAACTGGTCCTGGATTCTGATCCGTCCAAAACGATCGACGGCGTTGTCACCGAGATCTCGTCCAGAAAATGGACCAGCGACGAAAACGGTGAACGACGGGACGATCAGCAGGCTTCGCGGGAGACGGTTCCATTGGAAACGTCGTATGCCGTGCGAGTGGAAATCGACGCGCCGAAAAATCCATCAATGGCCGGATTGATCGCCGGCACGAACGTTTCGGCACGAATCACGGCCGAACCGATATCGATGCTCGGACGAACGACCCGATTCCTAAATCGATTGCTGCGATTTCGATAGACAAGACACTCCACGAGGAAACTTTCCCGAAATGTCCTCTCCGACTAGCTGCTTATCGTGATCTCAACCCGAATGCGTTAGCGAGGGACTCCGCTGTACTTGCTTGAATTCCCTCGCTCACGCATTTTGAAGTTACTATTTTGCGACAAACCTTTGCGAAAGACGCGGAAAATCGGTTGTGACTGGTCCCTCGCTCACGCGTTCGGGTT
>JAGQPO010001143.1 GCA_020426665.1 Planctomycetales bacterium | reverse complement strand
CGGCGATAACTCCCGTGCGTCGTATTATTGCCGCTGCAATGGCCCAATGCAAATTGTGATTTTGGGGGCACTGGGAAGACTGCGGATTCGAATAGCGATCAGTTGCTAGCGAGTGATTTGGGCGAGTGAAGATTTGTTGTTACCGCGACCAGCTTGCTGAGCCTGATCAGCGTTTGTTTGGCATGATGTTTTCTCAAACGGTGCACCTTTGAACGATCGCGTTATTGCTTTCACGCCAGTGTCATAGTGACCTGAAAGCCCGCAAAGTGAATTGACCATAGTCATTACCGTCGATGTCGCCATCTAGATCGAAGTCAAGGTCCTTGTTGTAGGCCGGGTCGCCATCGTGTTGTAGGAAGGCCAATCCGAATCGGCCATAGTCCTGTCCGTCAACATCGCGGTCACCGTCCGTGTCACCAAACAAACGGAAAAAGTTGTCGTTACCGATTCCACCATTCAATCGGCTGCCGAACACGAAATCGGCGTTCATTACGCGACCGCTGCTGGTGGCGCGAACATCATTCGCTGCGATTGTCAGTCGATAATTTCCGTCGGAAAGCGAAGGACCCTCGGTTGATTGACCGGAAAAAGTGAGTGTCGCGATCGTTTTTCCATTCTGGACAATGGTTGCAATATTGATTGTGCCGGCGTCCAGGTTGGTATTCAGGTTCTTGATTTGAAACGCGCCTACCAGCGCTGCCGGCTCGACTTCGGCGCTGAACGTGACGGTGACTGAATTCAGCATCGACCGCTGAGTGTCGACGCCTCCATTGACGACAACGCTTTCGACCGCCGGAAATTCGAGCACGGACAGCTGCACATCGTTGGAGTTATACGTAATGCCCCACTCCAAGCCACCAGTGAGCGGCGGCAGCGAGGCCGTTTCGAACATACCCGTCACTCCACCTTCGGCCGTGATGATTGTGAACGAGTCACCGTCTTGAGGTTCGTATCCACCGATCAATCGAACAACAAGATCGCCCTCCAGGTTTACCGCCCCCGTGTGCTGCAATTGGTCATATCCGTTCGGATCCGATTGGCTTGAAGCTCCTGGCGTCAAACCTCCGATTTCGATTTCGAGTATCGAATCATTCGCGTAATCGACGCCACCGCCAATGGTCAAGGCGGGGCTGAAGCCGGGGCTGTGCGTCGAGTTTGCACCGAAGGTCACATTGTTGAATGTGGCGATGCCCTTGATGTATCCGTCGATCGTAATCCGCTGTGTGCTTGAGGCCCCATCGACCGCTCCGTTAAACATCGATAACAGGGCGATATCGTTGGGCATGTCGAGTGTTCCGTTTCCCGAGATGTTCCTCCCAAAATCCAACAGCAGTCCCCGGGGTGCGTGAAGGGTGCCTTGTTGGACGCCAACCCCAAGCGTTGTCAGTGAACCGAGCACTGCTTGATTCGCATCAAGAAGATTGACGACATTGCCACCGACTCGAATTTCACCTGCAGTTTGGAATCCGTCCGCGGCGGCACCGTTTCCAATCGACAACGTTCCTGTGGCCATGATCAGCGATCCTGATTCGCCGGCTAGACGCGCAGCGACGAGACCACTGCCGCGAATCGTTTCTGCAGAATCCAATGCAACAAGCTCGGCTGTCAAGGTGCCCCCGTCCAGGATTGTCAAGCTGGAAAGGTTAACAGGCTGGGATGCTCCGATGGTCAATGACCTGGCGCCAATGTTCAGCGTGTTCGTTGCCAGGAACGACTCAAGCTGATCGAAAACCAGAGTCTCGAAGTTGTCATACTGAATCGCCTGTCCGCCACTTGCCTCATTGAATAAGAGCTGTGCGGGTCCCAAAGGCGACATCAAACTCGAGTAAGTTGCTCTCGTTTCGTGCGTGCCGGTGACTCGAAGTGAATCCCCACCAAAGTTGGATCCGGAAATTTCGATCAATCCGGGCACAGCAAAGAAACCTCCCGTGGCAAAGTCGATTACAAGTTGGTCGGCAAGCGTGTTGTTGCTGACGCCAACATTGATCTTGATACCGCCGGAGATTTGGTTCAACGGAACCGAAATAGTGCTGGTCGTATCCCCGTTTGCACCGGCAATGTCGGTTCCCAATGGCAACGGCGGAAGCGATTCATCGGCAATGATCAGATTGCCACTGTCGATCCACAAGCGAAGATGATCGGAACTGTCATTGGTGATGTCTCGAATCAGCAAATTCCCATTGCTGTCAAGTGTGATCAAAGTTTCGACGGCCGCGGAAACCTGCAATTCATTAGTGGTGCTATCCATTGCCACGTTTTGTGCGATGTCGGTCGCAGTGACAGAAACGTCATAAATCGCCGCGGGCAACGGAGCGATCACGCCGGCAGCCAACCGCCACGTACCGTCACCGATGTTCTGCGCAGCATAACTTGCGCCGTTGACGGTGACTGAGACCGTCGCCAGCGGATCGTTGATGGTTCCTGTCAGCGGCGGTCTGGCGTTCGAAGTGGTCAACGCATTCACCGTCACGGTCGGGGCGGTTGTATCGACAGCCCATCTTACCTGAAGATCGCTTCGCAGCGGCAGCCCTTGTAGATCCTTGATCCCGGAGACATCCGCGTCCAAAAATAGTTCGTAAGTTCCTTCATTCTGCGTGATCGAATTCAAGCCACCCAACGACCAGACCCCGTTGCCCAGATCGTTCAACGTCGCGGGGCTGCCCGACAACAAGTTTGCTCCGCCATCGAGTCGAAGTGTCAGGTCCGCAAGTTCGAAGAATTGAATCGGCTCGCTAAAAGTGATA
>JAGQPO010001142.1 GCA_020426665.1 Planctomycetales bacterium | reverse complement strand
CGGTGATCGAAACGAAGGATCACAGGCGATTGAAACGACGATCGACGAAGAGGGGAACTTACTGGTCGTGCGTGCGGGTGCCGAGATTCATCAGCAGATCGAAACGCTGCTGAAGGAATTGGACCGTCCGGTTGATTCCCAAGAGAGTCCGATTCGATTCTATAAACTGAAAAACGCGACGGCGATGGACGTCCTGTATTCTTTACTCGCTTTGCAAGAGGCGGCGGGAAGTGGCGTCGCACAGGCGGGAGGATTTGGGCAGGGCGCTTTCGGGACGCTCGGCGGCACCAATGTCGGCGGGGTTTCCTCGGCGATGGGATTCGGCGGCACTCCGCTCGGATCGGTCCCCGGCAACCCGGCGATCAGCGGTGGTCAATCCAGGGCGCAGCAACGTTTGGACGAACTGGGCGGCGGCTTGTTTGGAGTTGCCGGTCAAAACCTAAGCAACAACTTGACATCCAGTCGCAACCCGAACCAAAACGCCGCGTTGGCTCCATTGACAGGCGGCTCAATGGGTTACGGTGGGATGGGGTATGGCGGTGTGGTTGGTGCCGGTGCATCGGTCGCAACGCTGCCCGGCGGCGCGCGAATTTCGGCGGACGTCGCCACGAACAGCTTGATCGTGTATGCGCCATCGAACGTTCAATCACTATACGAGAAACTGATTCGATCGCTGGACCAGCGGCGGCCACAGGTATTGATCCAAGCCGACATCATCGCGATCGACACCAGCGACAACTTCTCATTGGGCGTCGAAATCAGTGGTGGAGACCGGACCGGTTCGAAGCGGTTGTTTGAATTCACTTCGTTTGGACTCAGCGAAGTGAATCCGACGACCGGCGCGCTTAGCGTCAATCCGGCGCTGGGGTTCAACGGGGTCTTAATCGATCCGGAGGTCGCCGACGTGATCGTCCAGGCACTCAGCCGTCACACACGTGGCCGGGTGTTGTCGTCACCGAAAGTGCTGGTCAATGACAATCAAACCGGGATCTTAAACAGTATTTCGAGTGTCCCCTTCCAAGCGTTCAGTCAGGGTGAAACGACGACGTTGACGGGATTGGGCGGTAACCAGGAAGCCGGAACAACGATCCAAGTGACACCCCATATCAACGAAGATGATCATTTGCAGCTGGAGTTCGACGTCGAATTCAGCACGTTCGTCGGAACGGCCGGCGACAACCTGCCGCCGCCACGGCAAATCGATCGAGTGGGCAGCGTCGTGACAATCCCGGACGGCAAAACGGTTGTCGTGGGAGGATTAAAACGGACCAGCGACGGCGACTCGTTCACGGGCGTACCGTGGCTGGAAAAGATCCCGGTGATTCGCGAATTGACCAGCCTGCGGTCGCAAGAACAATCAACGACTTCGTTTTTCCTTTTTATCCGCCCCAGAATCCTGCGTGACTCACAATTTCGCGACCTGCAATTCCTTTCGAACCTGGAAACCCAAGACGCCCAGCACTCGGGCGACTATCCTGTTAGTCGGCCATTGCTGGTTCCTTGTCCGACTCCCCCGACACCGACCCACTCGTTGCGCCCGCTGCGAGAGAGTTATCCGAGCATCGACTATGAAGTGATCGGCGAACCCCAGATCGTCTATCCGATGCCCGAATAAGAATAAAGGGTACCGACATGAAGAAAGTGATAAAGAACGAATCAGCGTCGGAAAGCTATCGCCGAAAAATGGCGTGTAGACGATCGCCGACTGAGAATGTTCGATTGTTTTATCAACTTCAAACTCAGGCTTTCGAAATCTTGGCTTCATCCCCCGACGCGATGCGACACTTTATTGCACGCAATCATCACAAACGAAGGCGGTCCGAAGTCGCGAAGATTCTCCGCAGCCACGGTCGATCCGAAGCGGAATGAATGCGAACCCATTGCAACTGATCGATCGACTGCTTTCCCATGGCGTTCCACTGGTCATTATCGGAGGCCATGCCGTCAATTGTTACGGATACGTCCGAGCGACCGAAGACACGGATATCATTTTTCAACGAACCGAAGCGTCGTCAAAAACTTTGTTTCAGGCGCTCGATTCAATAAACGCATTTTGGATCAGTGACGAGATCGACCAGGCGACGCGGCTCGAACAGACTGTCCCGGTAACACAAGAATTTGTCGATTCCCAACACTTGATGATGCTCGGTACGGATTTAGGTTACGTCGATATTTTTGACTACATTCCTGGCGTTGCGGAATTGCCGATCGCTACCGCATTTGAGAACGTGACGATTGTCGATGGGCGTCCCTATGTCTCGCTGGATTTACTCCGCCAAATGAAAAAGGCATCCGGACGGTTAAAGGATTTGCTTGATTTGGAAAACCTGCCCGACGACCATTCATGATTCAATACGGTGTCGGATGTCTTATGTCTGAAAAGCATTTGAGCGAACGTAATGCAGCTGCCATCGAGCAGATCGCGGCGCGGCTTCGTATGCCGGTTGCGGAAGATCTGTCCAAGCTCGTGCCGTCGGAATTGTTTACCAAGCGAATTAGCATCGCACACGCGCGAGCCCATCGAGTGATCGGCTTTCGCGGCAAGCAGGAGAACGACGTTTGGTTGGCGATCGAATCGATGGCCGGATACGATCACGTGGACATCATCGCGCGCGCCCTGTCACAGTTACCCGACGGTGGATTAAAACGAATTCGTGTTCGGCCCATGCCGGCAACCGCGGCGGCGATCGAGCGTGCGATCAATTCCGCCTATTCCGACCAGTCCAGCCAGACTCAAACCGTCATTGATTCGTTGGACCGTGAGGCGTTGTTGGGCGAGTTGTCGACGTTGACTGCCAAGGAAGACTTGTTGGACACCGAAGGCCGCGCGCCGATCATACGATTGGTCAATCATATTCTGTTTGATGCCGTCAAATCCGGAGCGTCGGACGTCCACATTCAACCGTATGAAGATCGCTTGATGGTCCGCCAGCGGATCGACGGCGTTTTGTTTGACACCTTCGAAATCCCCAAGGCCGTTCAGGAGGAAGTCCTGTCGCGGGTCAAGGTCTTGGGCAAAATGAACATCGCGGAGAAACGATTGCCCCAAGACGGGCGAGCAACGGTCCAGTTAGGCGATCGTACCGTGGACTTGCGGATCGCATCGTTGCCGACCAGTCACAACGAACGAATCGTGATCAGGTTGCTGGATAAAAGCGCGCGGCTATACACGCTGGCGGAACTCGGCATGCCGGCGCACGATTTCCGCCGATTCCGATCGCTGATTTCGCGAGACCATGGATTGATCTTGGTCACGGGGCCGACCGGCAGCGGCAAAAGTACGACGCTGTATGGGGCGTTACAGGAGATCGACAGCGAAGAATTAAACGTGCTGACATTGGAAGACCCGATCGAGTACCAGTTGGAAGGGATCAGTCAAACACAGATCAACGAAAAGAAAGGCATGACGTTTGCCTCGGGCATGCGGAGTGTTTTGCGTCAAGATCCCGACATCATCATGGTCGGCGAGAT
>JAGQPO010001141.1 GCA_020426665.1 Planctomycetales bacterium | reverse complement strand
ACAACTTTGATTCCTTTCCCCGTGAAAGCTCTCTTGTTGACGTGATATGAATCCAATAAGTGCAGGCTCATGAGTACTCGACAGGTTTTTTCCATTTCCATGGATCGTTCTTTAACTCCCGTAGGCAAATGGGAATCCGGAGTTCATCTACAAATACTGCGGTGATAGGCTTCAATAGTCTTTTGGACGCTTGGATCGGTGTTGTTGGCGAAGATCGTGTCGCTACTGATGCCGAGGTATTAACAGAGTTTGCCGCGAACGCGTCTGGCAGTGACGTCATTCCCATCGCCGTTGTTCGTCCTGAATCTGGACATCAAGTCCAACGGATCGTAGAGATCGCAGCTCGCTTCAAGTCGCCCATCTATCCGATCAGCACGGGGCGCAATTGGGGCTATGGCGCAGCGACTCCAGTGACGCGTGGCTGCACGGTGTTGGATCTTTCGGATCTGCAATCGATCCGGTTCATTGATGACCGGCTCGGTTTGATCGAACTAGAGCCAGGTGTGACACAAGGAATGCTTTATGAATTCTTTGAATCGCGGGGGCTCCCGTGGATGGTTCCGGTGCACGCCGGGGGGCCGGATTGCTCAATTCTCGGCAATGCATTGGAACGCGGCTACGGCCTAACACCGACAACGGATCACTTCTCCGCGATGACATCGTTGGAGGCGGTCTTGGCCGACGGCAGCGTTTACCGTTCGCTATTTAGTGAACAAGGTGCCGAATTCATCGACGCGGCCCACTCTTGGGGCATCTGCTCCTATTTAGACTGTTTGTTCAGCCAAGGCAATTTTGGAGTGGTGACCAAAGCAACGTTTGCGGTCCAGCGACGGCCGCAGCATACCGAAGCATTCTTTCTGCGTTTAAAGAGTGATGAACATGTTGGTCAACTGGTTGAACAACTCCCAGAGGTCCTATCATCGTTGCCCGCAACGGTGACCGGCGTCAACCTGATGAATGATCGACGGGTGCTTTCGATGTCACGTCCGTATTCGACCGACTTAGTACCGCATGGGGCTATCATTCCAGAGGAAGTGATTGGAAAGTTAACGGGTTCCTCAGGGATTTCAAAATGGACCGTTGCTGGCGTGATCCATTGCCGACGTGGCATGGTGCGTTCCGTCCGTCGTGAATTGAAGCGATTACTTTCCAGGGCGATTCCAGGTCCACTGTTTCTTAATCGTCGTCGAATCAATTTTGCAAGGCGGTTTGCACGCCTCGCACCAATGACAGGGGCCAGCTATCTCCAGCAACTCAATTCAATTGACGCCTTCATCGACCTCGCCGAAGGACGACCGCGACGTATCGCGTTACCATTGGCCTACTGGCGCCGCGGAGAGACTCCAGACCAGACAATACCATTGAACCCGGCCAAGGACGGTTGTGGTCTGATTTGGTACAGCACACTTGTTCCGATGAAGCGAGGATTAGTGCATGAGTATTCACGAATGGTCAACCACGTCTGTGGTCAATACGGCGTTGAACCTTTGATGACTCTTACCAGTTTGTCGTCGGCACATTTCGATTCAACTGTTCCGATTCTGTATACGCGTGACGACCGGAATTCAATGGAAAGGGCAAAAGGGTGCTACGCTTCTTTAACGAGCGAAGGCCGGAAACTCGGTTGCATTCCCTACCGAATCCCGACCTTCGCGATGAAAGAATTCTTTGCACAATCGGCAACCCAAGCAATATTTGAGGCGACGCTAAAAAACGAAGTCGACCCTGAAAGTATAATCCCACCTGGCCGATACGTTCCGTCCCAAGGTTAGTTCCATGTTGAATCTAATCAGCCTGCTTCCGGTTGTTGTCGGCCAGGCATTGCTGCCGCAGACTCTAGAGCGTACGCCTGAGAAGGGCACGATGGACTCTGCGGAGAGCGTTGAGCAATACAATGGAGTTGACCAAAGCAAGCTGGCGATCGTTTACGCGGCCGTGCTCGAACGCATTCACCGAATGCGCCGGGTCACGGAGGGCGGTCAAGCAATCGATCTCTGCTGTGGTCCAGGTCACTTCACATTGTTGCTGGCAAGATACTTCGATTTCGAAAGAATTGTCGGAGTCGACTTGTCCGAACCAATGATTGAAAAAGCACGTGAGCGAGCAGAAGAGGCTGGATTATCATCACGAGTCCACTTTACAGTCGGCGACGCAACACACGTGCACTATCCAACCGGTTCCTTCGACGTCGTCACCTGCAATGATGCCGCCCATCACATGCCGGACCTGGGCATGGTTGAAAAGTTGTTTCTGGAGATGGAGCGTCTGTCTTCAGGAAAGGGAATCTGCATCCTGTCAGACCTTGTTCGATTGAAGTCAGAGTCAATTACCAACCGCTACACCAGCGTCATCGGCCGAGATTACCCGAAGCATTTCTACACCGACTTCTGCAATTCCATGCGTGCCGCATGGAGGCCCGACGAATTAGCGTCGATTCTTCCGAAGACCCAACAAAAACGATGGCAGCACGAATCACAAAGCATATTGCCAATAGTCCAATATGCATACGGCGTACCATACGATGACCATCCGTTCTTCCAACAACGAGTATCAATGTGGAACAACAATTCTCACCCGGTGCCACAAAACATGATAGCCAAGCGGAAGATTTACCGCACGCTGTTCGGAGTTCGTTCGCGTTAGACGGCAGTACTGAAAGACCTTCTTCGACGAATGCAGCATCATGGACTTACGAAGTGAACCATGCGGCAAGTATGGTTTTTCTTCGCTATCAACCTCAATAGTGATGGGGCGTGGCCCATTTTACCGATCCCGAACAAGAGCCTGGCCCTTGACCGTCCAAACTCATCTGATGTGCTGTGACGTCCTACGAACTCCTGAGAGAACTCAGAAAAGCAACGAATCTTACCTTGTCGTATGAGCTTAACCCTCGTCCATCGAGACAGCACGATCACCCTGGATGAGCCATGGAGGGGTGCCCAGACGCGAAATTCTTTAAAGCTAAGATCAAATTTGTTTGGAATATTGGATCGTTTAAAGATTGCCATTTTCCAACCCGGAGGTCCAATTGACTAGAATCGTATCGCCCACCCGTTAGTTCACATCTAGAACAGACCACTGGTTACGAGACTGCGACAGAATGTCGGTCGTGAATCCATGACAGAGCAAAACGACATTTTCGATCGAACAGGCGATTTCGTTCGTCGTCTTTGCCAGAATTATCGAGTTTCGCTGCACGGTCGTTTAGGAGCGACAATTGAGAGTTACCTCGACGAGGTTCCGCGTAATGTGCAACCAAAAGCCCTTTTGGAACTGCTCAAAATCGATCTGGAATATGCATGGGGGACCAAAGGCGCGTTCGATGCGGGACGATATCGAGAAAGGTTTCCGGGAATGGAAGCCATCGTTGATGAGGCGGTTGAATGGGGGAGGCAAACGCTTTTAACGAAAGAAGCGTTCTCGACGGCAACAGACAGCTATTCGATCGACGAAAATGATGACAAAAGCGATTTTCAAATCCCCAAGCAAATTGGCCAATTCGAAATACGGGGAAAGCTCGGGGAAGGCGCTTTCGGGTGTGTCTTTCGCGCCTTCGACTCACAACTAAATCGTGAGGTTGCATTGAAGGTTGCCGGTGAGCGCATGCTACGATCTGAACGTAGCGTCGAAGCGATTCTTAAAGAAGCAAGAGCGTCCGCGTCATTGGTCCATCCTGGAATTGTTAGGATTTATGAAGTGCAGGTTCGGCACACGCCCCCGTACATTGTGCAGGAGCTAATTGAAGGTGCCACGTTGCGCGATTTCATGGGGCAACCGATCCAATTTGAGGCACTCGTCAAGATCGTGGCGGGCATTGCGGACGCAGTCGGTTACGCTCATTCGCAAAAACTAGTGCATTTGGACCTCAAGCCGGGTAACGTTCTGATCGACAAGCAATCAGAACCACATGTGGCCGATTTCGGTTTGGCAGTACACGAGTCGGCGTACTCGCAACAGCAAGGGCGGATCGCCGGAACGCCTGCCTACATGAGTCCTGAACAGACACGCGGGGAGACACACCGCATCGACGGGAGAGCCGACATTTGGGCAATCGGAATAATTCTTTACGAGTGGATGACGGGACAGCGCCCTTTCGTCGGAAGTGACCTTAACGATCTCTACGGAAAAATCCAGCTTTTTGAGCCGCGTCCACCGCGACAGAGAAATCCTAGCATCCCGGCTGAGTTAGAACGCATCACACTGAAGTGTATTCAAAAGCGTGCGGACGATCGGTATTTATCGGTAGCATCTCTTAAAGACGACCTTAGCAACTGGCTAGCGGAATCGAGCGACGTTCGATTGACGCCGACGGTCACGAATTCGGAGCAAGCCAAAATAAAGGTAATCCCCAAAGGATTGCACAGCTTTGACCGGAGCGACCATGAATTTTTTTGCCAGTTGCTGCCTGGCCCAACAGATCGCAACGGAACTCCAGAAAACATTCGGTTCTGGAAGCGTAGAATCGAGGAATGCGATTCGGATGCCACGTTCCCTGTAGGGCTCCTGTACGGACCTTCGGGATGCGGTAAGTCGTCACTCGTTCAGGCAGGGTTGCTTCCGAAGCTTTCGAGTAGTGTCAAAGTCGCTTACATCGAATGCACTGCCGAGACTACTGAATCACACCTTCTAAGATCAATCTCCAAACTATTCCCTCGTTCGGAGATGGCGTCCTGCCTGGCGGATCAAATCAAGTCTGTACGCGAGAACATCGCTTGTAGAAATGGACAGAAACTGCTGATCGTCCTCGACCAGTTCGAGCAATGGCTATCCGGAAATCGTAACTCTTCCGACAAGACGTTGGTTGATGCGCTGCGCCAATGTGATGGCGGATCTACGCAATGTTTGGTCATGGTTAGAGACGATTTCTACTTGGCAGTCAATCGTTTTTTTCGAGCGATCGAAGTCCCGTTGGTTGAAGGAAGTAATTGTTCGCTCGCGGATCTCTTTGAGCTAAGCCATGCAGAAAACGTGCTCAGACTTTTCGGACAAGCGTACGGCCGATTGCCAGACAATGGAGAGGTGTCGCAGGAGC
>JAGQPO010001140.1 GCA_020426665.1 Planctomycetales bacterium | reverse complement strand
AATGTCGATCGATGACAAAGATAGCAACGTTGCCGCAGCGCTATCGTTTGCCAGAACATCGATCATGATCGGGACGTCTTCGTCGGTCGCGACCAGGTCCGAACCGGCCACGGGAGCACCCAGACTTGCGGACGCGAATAGCACGTTGTCGATCACGATTCGGCTTTGCGAATCACCAAAGCCAAGCAAGTCGAACGTGATCGCGCCAAGGGTTCCCATCGAAAGCTGACTGACATCGATTTCGACAACACGAGGCGATCCATTTCCAAAAATGCCGCCCGCCGCGTAAATCGTTACGCCATCGGCAGTAAAAATGGTGCCGTCGCTTTGGACGTTCAACAAAGCATCGCTGTCGGTCAGTCCGTTTGCGGTTCCTAAGAGCGGCTGCAAAGTGTTCGGATCGACGATCGAGACTTCAAAGGCATCCGGCGCATGGAATTCGGCCGAACCCAATTGGAAATCGAGGATCGTGAATCTCAGGAATTTGGCGTCTTGAGGAACAAAGAAGGACTGGAGCAGCCCACTGAATTCCCGCGTATCTTCGCTTAGAACAGCAATGCCATTGTCAATATTGACGTCACCACGCGTCGTCCATCCGACGCCGCCCATTTCAAAGTCTCCGTCTTGAATTCCAAATTGCGCGTTATCGGTGGGGATCAGCAGGTTGCTTGATTGGTTGATCGCGGAAAGACCACCGGCAATCGCAAACGTGTTGTGGAGCGGAGATACCAATTCGATCGTGGGCTTGAATGGACCCATTGTCGAAACGAAGAAACTGGACGCGGGCCCCGCACCTAGCAGTGGAGCCGGTTGCGAGAGTGGGACGATGTCGGTTCCAGAAAAATGGAAGTAGTCTTGCAGTTGGTTGACGGCGCGATCGCTGGCGAATCCAAAATTGCGCGCCAAAATCTGGCGATCGGATGCATCGATGACACCGTTTGCATCTAGGTCCGCGGCCGCAAGATAGCGGAAGTCGCCAGAAACGCTTCCAATGGCTGCATCTAAAAGGGCGCTATCGGTACCGTCAACGGTTGCGTCGCCGTTGATATCTCCCGCAATATCGACCCGCAAGCGATAGGCACCGCCATCGGTTGACGTGGCACCCCGGATTTCCAACAAATAAGTATTCGCCTTATCAATCGAAAATAATGCCACCGCGCGGTTGGCATCGGACGACGCAGAGACAGGTTGCAACCCGGCGATGACAGGTACTGCCGCGGCAAACGAACTCGCATCGCGTTCCACGACCACCCGCAATAGAACTTGATTGGTCGCGGTGGACGCGATTTGCCCCGCATCAATCGAATAGGCGAACCGATGGACTCCACCTGGCGTCAATTGCGATGAGTAGGGGACGCCGCTGGAATCGATCGCGTCACCCAGGTCGGCGGTCAATGCAATCGGTGACTTGTCGCTTTGCAATGCTTGACCGTTGCCGTTACCGTCGACCGCTACTCGCAGTATTCCATCACCATAGCCATATCGATCCAACAATCCCAACGTGGGCGAGACGACTTGAGACAAATTACCGTCCACGTACAAGTAGTGGATCTCATCTCCACCGGGCAACTTCACTGCCGCCAGCCGCTGTTCAGTGTCATAAACGAATTGAATCGCGTCGCCGTTGTCGGCAACGATTCCGCTGTCGCTGATTCGCAATCGAGACCCGGAAGCGGATACCGACTCGGTCACTCCGTCTTGCGAATCGATCCGTTGGTAGGATCCATCAGTGGCACGTAATACATAGTCCGATCCTTCAAAGAATGAATCCGCCGGATGATAGGGCCGTCCGGAAGCCTGATCGTAGTAGCGATCACCACCACGAATGAGCAATGTGTCAACCGATTCGAGTTGGTAGTTGACGCCGCTGTCCGCCAGCCAGTTTGGACGATAGTAAACGAATCCGGAAGGCAGCCCGGGGGGCGAGACGGCGACCGGATGGAAGCTGAATCCACCACGCTGGCCATTGGGCAAAGTCAGATACAATCGAGTTCCTTCGCGAAGAGCTTCATAGACGCCCAAGGTTTCGCGCCCCGTTGAAGGGACATTCACTTGGATTTCGACGTCACGGTTAGCCAGGCGCCAACCGTTGCCGACGGTCGCAGGGACACTGTCGATTCCCAGTGAGTCGTACGTTCTGGCGATCGGCACTTCGATTCCGCCGAGTGTTACAACGGCATCGATCGACGATAGACGAATCGCGGATTTCGTTGCCGTGTTGATTTCGATGGCCACCGTGGTCACGGTCCGTCGACGACCGATATCTTCGGCGGTTAACCGAAGTTTGTAAAATCCGTTGGCTAATTTCTGCGGGTCGAGTGATGCCAGTTTTCCGCCATCAACGTTTGCTTGACCTTTCGCCATCTCCGTGAAGACCGAACCATTTTGAGGTGCGATTTCGAGTGTCCAGAAGTCGAGATTCGCATCGTTGATAGTCCCGATCAGGTCCGTCACGTCGTTGAACACCTGCCCGTCGACCGGGTCGAGAAGCGCGACCGGGGCGGTGGTGTCACTCGGATCGCGCACCTTGAATTGTCGAGTGACGGTCCCGACGATTCCATCGGCGTCGACCGCGACCGCTTGCAAGTTCAACTTTCCGGGTGATCCGGCAAGGATCGTCGCTTGTCCTCGTTCGTCCAGTTCAATGGCTTGCCCGTCAAGCATCAGGGAAACTTGAGCAATCGGAGCCAGACTGTCCGCGATGACGTGGACGCGCACAACTTGATTGGGTAGCACCGGAAAACCAGGAGTCAATTCCAGTGTCACGTTGGGAGGTGTCGGGACGACCGATGCCTTGATCAAAATCGATTGACTGGCCGTCAATTGGCCGTCGCTTGCCAGAACCGTAACCGCGTATTCACCAGCTTGCGCCGGACCAGGTATCCATTGGATCATTCCGGTCGCCGCGTCAACGGTGGCGCCTTCTGGCAAGCCGATCGCAGAATAGGTCAACGTCTCCTGATCGGGATCGTTGGCAACAATCGGGAAAGTCAACAATTTTCCCAAGGTCGCTTGATGGTTGGATGTCGATAACACGGGTGAGCGATCGACATTCGCAATGACGACGCTGACGGTGGTCGTATCAAACAGTCCGTCGCTATCGATCAGTTGGAATGACAGCGAATAGGTACCCGCCTGATCAAAACCCGGTACCCAACTGAACTGTCCCGAACTTGGATCGAAGCTGGCACCGCTTGGGATTCCCATGCCCGTTAACAGC
>JAGQPO010001139.1 GCA_020426665.1 Planctomycetales bacterium | reverse complement strand
CGGCCAGCGGCTCACGGGCTCATGCTCTTTTATGAGATGTTCGGTGGTGTTGCTCGTTGATGCTCGGCTCTGGAGAGCCAAGCTACTGGGGGGCAACGGTGACTTCGAGGCTGTTCTTGATGGGCGAGGTGGCGCGGAGGGTGACCGGCGTGTCGCCCTGATTCTCGACGGCGGTATGGAACGCAGCGGGTGTCACGACGCGCAGGCCCGCGACGTGGGTCACAAAGACTCCGGGGCGCAAGCCGGCCGTCCAACCCGGCGAATCTTGGTGGACGTCAGCAACGACCAGGCAGCCCTCCGGATCGATTTCGGCGACGTGCTGGTAAAACGCGGGGATAGCCGTTGCGTAGTCAACGGAGATGCCACGCCACTCGCGAATCGGTTCGGTCCACAGTCCTTGTTCGTGAGCAGCCACGTAGCGTTTGGTGAGCACGACCGACTTGGTCAATTGTTCTTGGCGGCGAAGCAGCGCGTTCTGTCGCAGTAGTTGGAATTCCACCTCGGAGCCGACTGGGGAGAGGCTTACGAGTCGAATCAGGTCCAAATGCGAGCGGACCGGAGTCCCATCAACGTGCGTCACGACATCATCTCGTCTTAAGCCATACTTGGCGGCCGGCGTACCCGCCTCGACGCTGTCCAGCTTGGCGCCGTACTTGTGATTCTGCACTTGCGAAAGTTCGAGATTGGTCGGGGCGACACCCAGGAATCCGTATTCAGGCTGCTTGCCTTGTTTGAGCTGCTCGATGACCCGCTTCATCGGCTTGTTCATCGGGATCGCGTAGCCGGTCGACCGGTCGTATCCCTCGACGGCGGCGAGGGACGTGGTCAAACCGATCATTTCTCCCTGCAGGTTCAGCATGGCACCGCCGCTGGTGCCGTGCACAAGTTTCGCATCGGTTTGGATCAAGGTGCCGAACTGGTGAACCGTCTCGCCAGCGTTTGTCACTCGATCCACAAGTCGAGGACCTGGCGCTTTGCGCGCGAGATTGGAAACGATCCCCCACGTAGCACTCACGTTGCCGTCGCGGGCGATGGCGTATGGGTTGCCCAGGCAAATCACGAACTGTCCCTTCTTTACATCATCGCCATCTCCCATCGCAATCGGCGTGAGATCATTGGCTTCGATTTGCAGGATTGCGAGATCGACCCAAGGATCGAGGGCTTTGATTTTGGCATAGAATGGGCGTCCAGAGACCCAGACGGCGTAGTCGCTTTCGGCAGGCTTTCCGAGGACGTGGGCATTGGTCAGGATGAGTCCTTGGGCGTCGATGACCACCCCGGTGGCGAACTCGGTAGGAACGTAGTCCGGATCGAGTAACTTCGGCTGTTCGTTCCTCCGCGATCTAGCAACGGCAACGACCGAACTTTCGGCCTTGGCGATGGCGTCGATCAGGGACTGCTGGAGGGCGAGCAGTACGGAGGGTGCGGTGTCCGAAGGATCGGTTGGGGAATTCGCGTTGCCAAGAGCCGCGTTGCCAAGAGCCGCGCCGCTGGATGTTGTGCCGCTGGGTGTTGGCGGGCGGACCTGTCCGAGTGCCGGGCAGGCACAGCCAAGCAGGACCAGCAGCCAGCCGAGGCAGTGCCGCATCTGGAACAACGGCACCGTCTTGGACAATCGCCGCTCGGTGGCCATTGGCCGGCGAGCGGGTTGGGATCGGTTCTGTTGGCTGGAAATCGCACGAGACATCGGCATGGTCGTGTTAGCCGACATCGATGGGCAGTTCGCGTCCGTTCGATGTGTCTCGCAGGATTGAGCCATGGGCAGAGTTTTCCGTTACGAATTCTAGGAGTTCGTGTCATCCGCCGGGGAGGGATCGACTTCGACGTAGCCGCCCGCCGCCATGACCTTGTTGCGGAGCTCTTCAGTCAACTCGGGGTTTTCAATCAGATAAGCGCGTGTCTTTTCTTTCCCCTGACCTAACTGCGTTTCTCCGTAGCGGAACCAGGAGCCGCTACGCGTCACGATTTTGTGCAGCACGGCCAGGTCCAGTACGTCGCCTTCGTAACTGATCCCGTTGGTGTGCATCATGTCGAATTCGGCGATGCGGAAGGGGGGAGCGACTTTGTTTTTCACTACCTTCGTGCGAACGCGTTGCCCCACGACCTCTTCGCCATCCTTCAATTGCCCGATCCGGCGGACGTCCAAGCGAACCGAGCTGTAGAACTTGAGGGCGCGACCACCGGGCGTGGTTTCGGGACTGCCGAACATTACACCGATCTTTTCACGAATCTGATTGATGAAAATCACGGCCGACTTGCTCTTCGCGATCGCTCCAGTCAACTTCCGCATCGATTGGCTCATCAGCCGCGCCTGCAATCCGACGTGCGTATCGCCAATCTCGCCATCAAGCTCCTGCCGCGGAATCAATGCCGCCACCGAATCGATGACAATCA
>JAGQPO010001138.1 GCA_020426665.1 Planctomycetales bacterium | reverse complement strand
CCCTCGGTGTAAACGAGGTGCTCTAACCAACTGAGCCAAACGCCCGAGCGGGATGCGAAACGTTGACCGCTGGTCTTGGGACACGGTCGAACCGAATTGGTTCGCATCGATTTTGGACGCCGCCGGCGTCCGTGAATTGATTTGTATGATCGACAAGTATTTGTCGGGCGGCTACAGAAATCCGCCAATACTCGTAGAACTTATCCGCGGAAAACCTCAGCGGCCGAGCATCCGAGCCCGTTTGTTTCGTCGCTCCGCTTGGATCTTCTGGCGGCGACGGATTTCGCTTGGTTTTTGATAATGCTCTCGGCGACGCATTTCTTTCTTAATTCCGCTGCGCTCAACCAATTTCCTGAACCTTCGGACTGCCTCTTGGATTGTTTCGCTGTCGCGGACCATCAACTTAACCATTGTTTCTCCATCTGTATCGTTAGAACCTCTGTTTCTGAGCTGAAAACGCTACCCAACCCGATCCGCACCCCCCAGAGCGTGCCGAACCCCATCTGATGGATGGGGAATTGATGCCAGGGGGAATGAGAGACGCGGGAGTGTAACGATCGGCATGCCAGTCCCGCAACGGCCATCCTTTTCGGATCGCTCATATTTCAAAGGGTTTTTGGCGGATGGTCCCCCAGTTTGACCGCCCGCGTGCGTCGGCGCACGTTTTCGACGGCAGCCGGCGGAATCGTCACCGAATGGCTAACCGTCAATCTTTGCCTGATGTGTACGACCGATTTGTTCGGACCATCACGAACTTTCCGCGTCCGAATTTACCGATGGCAACGGTGCGACCTCTCGATCGGTCGAAAAAAATCGTTCCGCTGCCCCCGAAGAAACCGGTTCCTAAAACGACCGGTTGGTAAACGCCGATGCCCGTCCCACCACATCACTTCGACGATGAACCCGCTGACCCCCAACCGGGCGGCCTGTTGGGTGAGCTGGAACGTCGACAAGACGATGTTCTGGAGCAGTTGGATGACCTGGACGCAAAACTGTCCGAAGTCCTGAGGGGACTGGAGCCATCGCCTGTCGACGGATCGGACCAGAACCAGGACGAAGGTCCGTTTGAGGGACTTCAATCATTCGACTTGGATAATACCCGTCGGCAGGTCGCCCCGGCTGAAATCGATGCAAGTGAATTCGCTGACGACGACGATTTTGAATCCGCCGAAGATTGGGCCTAGCGTTTTGCTGACTTATCATGCTCCACTTAGTCGTTGATCGCTTCGCGATCGGGCGTCTTGATCGCGGAGCGATCAGCGACTCTCGTTACGGCAACGCGGCGCCTCGGTATGCGTCGCGCAGGATTTGCATCGTGTGTCGCGGCCGAATCGATGACCCGGCGCGTTTTAAATGGTTGTCGATCTGAGTCAAACACCCGATGTTCCCCATCGCAACGACATCGGCCTGTGTCGAAATGATCCGCTCAGCTTTTTGGCGTCCCAGCGATCGGGCGATTTCTGGTTGATCAATGTTGTATGTACCCGCCGAGCCGCAACAAAGATGACCGTCGGCGATTTCGACAAGCGTCAGTCCCGGGACCTGCTGGAGCAATTGTCGTGGTTGGCTGCGTACGCCTTGGGCGCACGCAAGATGGCAGGCATCGTGATAGGCAACCGTTTGCTTGGGTGTCGACACAGGAAACGGAACAAGTTGGTCAAATCGTTGCAAGTAGACCGATACGTCAACAACACGCTTGGCAAATTCGATCGCGCGCGTCTCGTGCGGCGTCCCTTTCAGAATCAGTGGATACTCGTGCATGCCGCTGCCGCAGCCGGCGGCGTTGGTGACGATCGCGTCGACGTCTTCGGGAAACGCGTCCAGGTTCCGCTGGGCAAACGATTGAGCCTGGGAGAGGTTTCCGACGTGCCATGACAACGCACCACAACATCCCTGAGACTTGGGGACTAAGACTTCGATTCCGTTGCGGGTCAAAACTTCGATCGTTGCGGCATTGATGTCCGGATCCAATACCGTCTGGGCGCAACCGGCAAGCAACGCCACACGCCCGCGCTGTGGTTTGGTCGCCACATAGACTTCGCGCAGGTGACTTGCGGCAGGCAAATGACCCGGCAGCAGGTCCAGCATCGTACGGATCGGCGCAGGCATCAGTCTGGCAAACGGTTTGGCAAATCGCCCGGTTGTTGCGGCCAAGCGAAATCGCATCGGATAGGGCAACGTCCACTGTGCGAGCTTCCGTTTGAAACGTACGGAGAATGACCGCTTTCGTTTCGGTTCCAAAGTCGCTCGAAACGGGCTGATCAGGTCGCCGTAGGGGACTTCCGACGGGCAGGCCGGAACGCATCCCAGGCAACCTAGACAGGCGTCGATGTGTGGTGCGGCGGTTTCGATCGGCAGTGTTCCTTCCAGCACCTCCTTCATCAAAATGATCCGGCCGCGCGGCGAATCGGTTTCGCGTCCGAGTTCCTGGTAGGTGGGGCAGGCCGACAAGCAAAAGCCGCAATGAACGCACGTGCTGACGGCATCCGCCATCGTTTTGCCCAGCGGACCATGCTGCGAAGTATCAATGTTGTGCCGCATGGCTATCCTGCAAAACTGGGAAATCGACCGGGTGGATCCATTGCGTCCTTGATGGCCGACTGGATCGGACCGAATCGGTGTATTCCGGCGACGCAAGAGCCGGAACTCGGCAGCTGCCCACGAACGACCAATCCCTGCATCTCAGACTTCGCAAGAAACGAATCGACGTCTACCAGGAAGTCGCTTTGACAGGCAAGCCAGCCCATCGCCCCGGCAACACTACAGTGCAAACAGACTTGGTCCGCATGATCGTCACACCATTGTGCCAGGTGAACCATTCGGTCGAGCGTTAACGGTACTTTGATGATTGTGTCGCGCTTTGGACCGCCGAAACGAAACGCACCCAGGTCGGCCCAATTCTGGTTCGATTGTTCCGGCGGCATTCGGTTCAAAGTCGGATCGTCAAGAAACTGGTTGATATCGCCGGCGATCGAATCACAGACTGCCTGATCGCCGCCCATTCGAACCCATAAGGTGCGTGATTCGCAATGGTAGTCGATC
>JAGQPO010000026.1 GCA_020426665.1 Planctomycetales bacterium | reverse complement strand
AGTCCGTCGTACCCTAAAATCAAGACTTGACGAAGCACTAGCCTTTGGACGACTCCCTGTCGCTGCGAAGCAGCGACAGGGGACGGCTAAAGCCTGGACACCAACACTCATGCAGGTTCCATCTGAAACCGCTTGGCGGAAAATGATTGCCGGTGAATCGATTCTGTGGGGGACTACTCCCGGACGACCATCAGCATTCTTTGGTTTCCACGGCGAATGCTGACGCGGCACGGCTGGCTTTGGCGTTTGTATTCCGCCAAAATCATTTCCAATTGACGCGCCGAGGTCAACGGTAATCCGCCTGCCGATTCGATCACATCGCCGACCAACAGACCGTCACGCTCGGCGACACTGTCGTCTTTGATTCCGGTGATGATCAGCCCGGATTCCAAATTGCGATAACCATACTTCTTCGCCGTCGCCTCGGTCACCGGAACGAGTTCTGCGCCCATCACGTCTCCCGATCCGAACTGCGCCATGACTTCCTCGGTGCGTTCTTTCAAGTCAACTTGGACCTGCATCACCTTTCCATCACGGTTTAAGTCCAACATCATGGACGCACCCGGCGGTCGGCTGGCGACATAGTTACGCATCTGAGTGTGTGTTTTCATCTGGCGTCCATCGATGGCCACCACGACGTCACCCGGTTTGATTCCGGCCACCGAAGCCGGCATACCGTCCAGAACCGATTCGATCATCACGCCTTGCTTGACCTTCAATCCAAAACCTTCGATCGTCTTTTCGTTGACCGGGCCCAAACTGGCGCCCAAGAAACCTCGACGCACCGTTCCGTTTTCGATAATTGACTTCAGCACCGGCGCGGCCAGCGATACGGGGATGGCAAATCCGATTCCCGCGCTCGACCCGCTTCGCGACATGATGGCGGTATTGATGCCCACCAACTCACCTCGCAAGTTCACCAGCGGGCCGCCTGAATTACCCGGGTTAATGGCGGCGTCGGTTTGCAAGAAGTCTTCAAAGCCCGCACCGTCACCGACAATTCCGCGAATCCGGTTCTTGCCGCTGATGATTCCCGCCGTCACCGTTTGATCCAATCCAAACGGACTGCCGATCGCGACGACCCAGTCGCCCACCTGAATCACATCGCTGTTCCCGAGCGGGGCGGCTTGCAAATTGTTCAAGTCGACCTTCACAACCGCCAAGTCAGTTTGTGGGTCGGTGCCAACGATTCGACCGGGACTTTTTCTGCCGTCAAAAAATTCAACCTCTAACTCATCGGCGCCTTCGACAACATGATTGTTGGTCAGGATGTAACCGTCACTGCGAACGATCACTCCGCTGCCCATTCCACTTTCTTCGCGACGCTGGGGTTGGCCTTCGGGGATGTTGAAGAAATCTTCAAATCCCGGCGGCAACCCACGCGGAACTCCTCGAACGATTTGTGTCGCCGTTGTGTTAATACTGACGACGCTCGGTCGCATCAAATTTGCGACGTTGCGAAAGGCGGTCGACAAATCCTGCGCGGCGTCCAGGTTTTGGCCGCGAACTGCTTGGGCGGGCTTTGCTTGCCCGAAGTCATTTGCGGTATCTGCTGCACGATCTTGCACGGCTTCTTGAGCCCCCGGATCATTGCGCATGAAGCTCGGTGCTGTCATCACCGCACCAGTGACCAGAGATCCCAGGATCATTGCGGTCAGGGCACCACTAATCTGCTTCCAGTGATTGGGCATCGTATTGGACTCCCTATTGGGTTGAAAATACTTCCAGTTCTCTGACGATTTTACATTTCTCGCCGCTCTCGCCGCTCTCGCCGCCAAATCATGCGGCAAGTTCCAAGCAGAAATCAGCATGGCAAGCTGACAACTTGGCATCGGACGCCTTCACCTAGCAAACTGCAGGCCAAAAGTCGCTCCCGGCATGTTTACGGCTGCTATCTCATCATCGAGACGGCATATTTACCGTTTTTTGTGGCAAAGTTGCCGCTCGAAGGATACCTGTTTGGCAGCCAGAGGCGGGGCGGGGGCCGGCTAGTATTCCGCCGCAGCTAAACGGTTGGGTAGCGGAAAACCGTCAACAGTTTCGACTCGTCCGGCGATTCACGAAAGTCTTGATGACTTCCGCTACGCTGCCTGTCTGAAAATCAAGCTGCGGCGGAATACTAGGACCATTCAGAGCCCGTATGCGTCAGTTTTGAAGTTTTGCTTTTGCCTTGCGATATCGGCCAACGGCCGTCCACATCCACAGCCTTGGGCATCACCCAAGGGATCGGTGCCCGACGTGCGGCGGATTTCGTGCGGCGGTTTGGCCAACGGCCATACACAACGATTCGCGCGGTATGTGACGATGTGCATGACCTTTGGCCAATCAAATCATCCTAAAATGCACGCTCTCCTGGGGCGGCGCCGCGTCGCTGCCGCTCCGTCGGCTGGCCCCAGGCTATGGATGTGAACGGCCCTTGGCCGAGGAAATCCAGGGCATTCAGTCGTGCGATGACTTCCGCAAGCCAACACTCTTGATGTGTCTCTGGTGGAGGAAGGGCTAACAAAAGCGCAGCTTGAAAACTGACGCTTTCGGGAGCGTGAAATAGCGATGTACAACGCACAAGCGGTCGCGCATGCGTCAGTCGATGCAGACGGAATTTGCCACCGGCAAGCCGTTGAACGGGCTGGCACTGGCTCCGGCGTACGCACCCATTGTCGGAACCAGCAACAGTTCATCGATCTCCAGGGAAGGCAGCATTTGATCGCGGCTGACGATGTCACCTGAATCGCAGGTCGGTCCGGCAACGACGCACGCGCCGATTTCACGATTCCCTTGGTTGCGATAGAGCAACGGAAAACTGGCGTGGTCGAAATGGATTCCCGAGAACGAACCGTAGATCCCGTCGTCGATGTAATACCACGGCTGACCCGAGCGTACGTTTTTGCCGATCACACGTGTGATTAGTGTCGTGCACTCGGCACTCAATCCCCGTCCAGGCTCGGCGATCATGCGAATCCCCAGGTCGCCGAATGACTCTTGCAACCCCTGCGATACGGTCTGCCCGAACGACTCGATCGTCGGCGCACTTTCGCGATACGGTGCTGGAAACCCTCCCCCGATATCCAGCACTTCCAATTCGAAGCCCTTTGAGACCGCTTGGTCCCACAGTTGTCGAACGGCCCGCAAGACGTGCCGATAGTCTTCTGGATCCAGGCACTGGCTTCCGACGTGGAACGAAAAACCGCGAATGTCCAGCCCCAGTGATCGCGACTCTTCCAGCACGCTGATCGCCTCGTCGATCGAAGCCCCAAATTTTGCGGACAGGTTGATCACGCTCGATGACGCACTGACGGCCAATCGCAACAACAATTTCACGTCGGGCGTGTAGTGCGCGATCCGCTGGGCTTCGTGCACGTTGTCCAGGACAAACCATCGAACGCCAGCCTGATAGCACTCCATCAGGTTGCTCACGGTTTTGCACGGGTGCGTGTGCAACATCCGATCCGGAGTGAATCCAGAGTCCAACGCTGCTCGCAATTCTCCGTATGAGCAAATGTCGACAAAGGCGTTCTCGGCACAGAGGGTCGAAAGGATGTGCTGGTCAGGGTTGGATTTCGCCGCGTAGTACAGATCAACTCCCGGCAAGGCATTTTTCATGGCCCAATACGTTTCAATCAATTTTGATCGAGAAACCACCAACAGCGGCGTCCCATAGCGATCTGCCAATTGTTCGGCCAAGTCAAAATCCAGCACGGGGCGCGCCGTACGCGCGCAGGTTGAGACCAAGTGATCCGCAATGATCATTCGTAGATTACACCCAAGGGAAAAGGGAAAGATGGGGGAAAGAGCCGATCACTCACAAGCGAACGAACGGGTTTCCCAAACTGTTATCTGACCGCATACATGCAGTGACAACGTGTTGACCTTGGGGACTGCTGAAGCCTTACGGTATGGCAACGCAACGGCATGTGGCTTACCAATCGTGGTGCGATCGGCTTACCAAGTTGATTGAATCGGGTGGACCGTTAATCAGACCGCCTTTCAATCCGTTCTCAATCAAAGCCTTCGTCGGCTTTGAAAAAAGTGTCGTCTATTGAGCGGCTTGTTGTGAAGAAATTTTCACCAAGACCTGACCCAATTTTTGCTCGCCGTAGAAGTCGCAACAATCTTTCGACCAGCTAACTATTACGATTAGTGATCCGACGACCTTTTGTCGAGTCCAAAAACGTCAGGTTAGTCAAAAACGACGGGCCGGTCAGGAATCACGGGCTGTCGCTCTCTTTGCAGGGGCAAATTCCGGAGCCCTTTGCCCGTGGATGCAAGACGTTTCGTGACCGATTTGACGGTTGGGCGAACTACAGACCAATTCGTCCCCACGGCATGTATTCCGTCAATATTGACGTTTTTGGGTGGTTTATCTGCCTTTTGCTCGTGTAATCAATCTCGCAATTCTGTTACGCTATTGATTATTGCTGTTTTGGGGACGTGGCCGCCGACCGCGAAATCAGGCGTCCCGCCGATACGGAATTTCGAACCAAGATTGCTTGGGCAACAAACTAGATAGGGGTGGGGAGCCACAACGAGGGCGACCCACTGGACCATGGAGCGGGTAGAGCTTGAATGCGTGACACATTGACGGTGATATTGGCAGGTGGTCGAGGATCGCGACTGGAACCTTTGACGCGTGATCGCGCCAAACCTGCGGTGCCCTTTGGAGGGCTGTACCGGATCATTGATTTTGTACTCAGCAATTGCCTGAACAGCGACATGCGGCGGCTGTTGCTGTTGACGCAATACAAAGCCCAGTCGTTGGACCGGCACATCAATTTAGCCTGGCGGAATTATTTTTGCCGCGAATTAGGCGAATTTATCGATGTGGTCCCGCCGCAACAGAGAATCGCCGGCAACTGGTATTCCGGGACCGCCGACGCGGTTTACCAGAACATCTATGCGATCGAGCGGGAGCAACCCGAGCACATCGTTGTCCTGGCCGGCGATCACATTTACAAGATGAACTACGGTCCGATGGTCGAGTACCATCGCAAACGCGACGCAGACATCACCATCGGGGCGCTCCGTGTGGGTGTCGACGACGCACGTCAATTCGGCGTGATGCAGACGGATTTGGACGGCCGGGTGATCGGGTTCCAAGAGAAACCCGATCAACCGATACCCAGCCCGGAAGATCCTGAGGTGTGCCTGGCATCAATGGGAATCTATGTGTTCAACGCCCGGTTCTTGTATGAACAGCTTTGCGCAGACGCCACGCGGATGGACAGCGACCACGACTTCGGCAAGAACATCATTCCGGGGGCGATCGAAGACTACCTGGTTTGTGCGTTTCCGTTTCTGGACGAGAACCGCAAGACCGATGCATACTGGCGTGACGTCGGGACGATTGAAGCCTACTACGAAGCGTCGATGGATTTGATCAGCATCGATCCGCAATTGAACCTGTACGACAAGCATTGGCCCGTTCGAGCGTACCAGCCGATGTTGCCGCCACCTAAATTCGTCTTTGGCAGCGAAGGGATTTCAACCCGCCGCGGATCCGCGACAGACTCGTTGGTGTGTCAAGGCGCAATCCTGAGCGGTGGGACCGTGGCACGCAGCGTGCTCGGCCCAGGGGTTCGGATCAACAGTTATGCGTCGGTCGAAGACAGTATTCTGTTCGACGACGTCAATGTCGGACGTCGTAGCCGGCTTCGCCGTGTGATTATCGACAAAGGCGTCTCGATTCCCCCGGAGACGGAAATCGGGTTTGATCCGATCGCGGACGCCGGGCGCGGATTCAAGGTCACCGAAAGTGGTCTGGTGGTGATCAGCCGAGGCGAACAGATCGAATCGTCACGCGCCGCCGAATTGAAACTCGCCGGCGGCTGAAGTACCGCCGCGAATGAACGTCAGCAATGAATTGGTCCGCGTAATCGCAAGTGCAAATGCGTTTTTCATCACCCGAACGCGTGAGTTTTGAAGTTGCACCTTAGCGTGGTGCATTGGTTTTTCATCACCCGAACGCGTGGTCGAGGGACCAGCCACCGCCGGTTTCCCCTCGTTTTCGCGGGGTGCTTCTACGTAAGGGACGGTCCAGCTTAGAGCTGCCCCGAAACGACGCATCGCGTTGCGATATCGACCAACGGCGGTTGGCCGATAAACCTCAGTTGTCGCAGGCCGGCTGGTCGGCGATGATGTGGTCCGAAACGAACGAATCCTTTCACGCACCCCGGCCAAGCAACGTGCCCTATACCCCGCCTCACGACACATCACAGTCGTCAGATCGCTCCACGAGATGGCAAACGACCCCTTATCCCATTTCGACGATGCCCCCGGGGATTCCGTACATCGTCGGCAATGAAGCCGCTGAGCGATTCAGTTTTTACGGGATGAAGGCGATCCTGACGGTGTTCATGACTCAGTACCTGCTGGGAAGCGGCGGCAGTCTTGACCCGATGAACGAAAACGACGCAAAATTTTGGGTGCACATCTTCGTGATGGCGGCCTATTTCACGCCGTTGCTAGGTGCGTTTATCGCGGATTGGTTATTCGGAAAATACAATACCATCCTGTATCTGTCGGTCCTTTATTGTTTCGGCCACCTTGCACTGGCCGTCAATGAAACGCGAATCGGACTTGCCGTGGGGCTCAGCTTGATCGCCTTGGGTACCGGCGCAATCAAACCCTGTGTTTCGGCCCACGTGGGGGACCAATTCGGAACAAAGAACTCGCACCTACTCGGCAAGATCTTTGGCTGGTTTTACGTGGCAATCAATCTGGGCGCCTTTGCGTCAACCTTGCTGACGCCCTGGTTGCTCGACAAGTTTGGATCGCAAGTTGCTTTCGGGGTGCCGGGGATCTTGATGGCGGTTGCTACGGTCTTGTTTTGGATGGGGCGAAACCGATTCGTACACATCCCGCCGCGAGGTCCCGAGGTCTTTCGTGACGCGTTTACGGGCGAAGGCGGACGGGCGTTGCTACGCTTGGCGCCAATCTACATTTTGGTCGCCGTGTTTTGGAGCCTGTTTGATCAGACCGCCAGCGCATGGGTTCTGCAGGCGGAAAAAATGGACCGCAACGTCATGGGCGTCGAACTTCTGTCGAGTCAAATTCAGGCGGCCAATCCGTTCCTGATTTTGCTGATGGTGCCGTTGTTCAGCTACGGGATTTACCCGTTGATCAGCAAGGTTTTTCCGCTAACACCGCTTCGCAAAATCACGATCGGAATGTTTATCACGGTATCCGCGTTCTCGATCAGTGCTTTGATTGAAACAGCGATTCAAAACGGTGGTACACCGAGTATCTTGTGGCAAGCCCTGGCGTATATCTTGCTGACTGCCGCCGAGGTCATGGTGTCCATCACTTGCTTGGAGTTCAGCTATACCCAGGCTCCCAATAGTATGAAAAGCATTGTGATGAGCTTTTACTTGCTTTCGGTTTCACTGGGGAATTTCATTACCGCCTGGGTCAACGCAATCATCAGTAATGCTGACGGTACGTCCAAGCTGCCCGGCGCCTCGTACTATTGGTTCTTTACAGGCATGATGCTCGTCGCGGCAGTCATTTTTATCGGCGTCGCGCTGACATATCGCGGAAAGGAATACATCCAGGAAACCGAAGTGGAGTCCGAGTCGGAAGCCGAGGGAACGGCGTAACAAGTCCTTCCTGTTTGGATTCGCAGGTGAATGCCGGTATCACCTGCAGTCGGGTGAATCGACTCCGCGATCGAACGCTTTGATCGCAGCGCGATCAAAGACTATGAATTGGTTCAACCAAATTCAATCGCGCCCTAAAGCATTTTCAAAAATGATATGCAATGTCGCCGGACATTCCGAGGCCGGCCAACCCGACCTCGGAGAGTTCGGCGACAAACTACGAGAATTTTGAAAACGCCCTAAAGATCCAATTCGTCCAGCGAATCGATCAGACGGTCCAGGTCGTCTTTGGGTTGCGATTTCATGTCCTGCTGACGACGCTGTAGTTGCTCATCGATTCCGACCGCGTCGCGTCCGGCGAGCAATAATTGTTCGTCCCGCTCACGGGCTGCCGTTGCGATCGCATCGTCGCCACTGTCCGGTGCGCCGAACAGTTTCGACAGGTCGATTTTAAAGCCTTCACTGCCGCCGACCTCGGCACCGGCAATCGCCGGGGCTTTGTGTTGCGGAAAGATGATCGCGTTTTCGGGACAGACCCGACTGCACGCCGGGCAACCTTTGCGACAATTGTCCGGTTGTTCGACCAGAATCGTTTCAGCCCCGTCGACACCGTAGACTCCGAACAGACAAAAGTCGATGCATTCCATGCAATTGGTGCATCGACTGAAATCAATCACGGGATACCAACGTCGCGCCGTGGTCTCGTCGACCTGGACGATTCGGCCGCCAACGATGGGCAATGAAGTGTCATTGGCAGCGATCGATTCTGCCGGTTCATCACCCGTGATCAATCGCCGGATCTCGTCGGTGAATCGATCCAGGCTTTCTTCGACCTTTAAATCGATGCAATGGATTTCGCGTTCCGGGCGTGGATACAGTTCCGCGACACGGTCGACATCGGAAGCGGATTTTTCCTCCGTTGCTTCGTCCGAGTCTTCGTCTTCTTCCGCGTCTCCGATCGCAACGGGAATGAATTGGCCTCGAATGCCGTTTCGGTCCAAGACCCAATGGGCGGCGCGGGGGAAAATCCATGAAACAACGATCAGGTTGCCTTCGATTGCGGCCAGCTTTTCCAATGATTCGCCGCCCTTAGGCAGATCGTACAGGTGCGGCACAACAATCACCGAGGCACCGTCAAGCTGTGACGCCACATCGGCGATCGATTGTTCGATCGATCGCTTTGCGGGGTTGCGTGACTGACCACGCGAAATCACAACGGTCCACTTCGCTGTCTTCGTGTCTTCAGATTGTGTTGTCGGAGAGATCATCCACTTACCAGTCCAGCGGTTTTTGCCAGGCGTCTTTCGCTGCGGCGGTCTCGAGATCCAGCACCGTGGTGCCGGATCGCGTGACTTTCAGCATTGCGTCGTCCAATATTGTACCCACTTGAACGGTCTGGACGCCGCGGGCGTGAAAGATTGACTTGAATCGATCAACATGTTCGGCCGGAACTTCGACCAAAAACCGGGAATTCGACTCGCTAAACAACAAAGACGTATCCGAAAGTCCGTCGGCGGAAATCTCGGCGACCCGATTTAAATCAATTTGAATCCCTAACCCGCCCGCCATCGCCATCTCGGTCGCGGCGACGGCCAGCCCCCCTTCGCTCAGGTCGTGGCAGGCTCGAACCAGACGCCCCGCGATCGCTTCGTGTACAGCCGCAAAGGTCGCTTTGGCAACGGGTACGTTCACGGTCGGAACGTTACCACCGACCACATCGTTGCACAGGCAATAATGGGATCCACCCAATTCGTCTTTGGTCGCGCCAACCAACATGACGGCGTTGCCGGATTCCTTGGCGTCCATCGTGACGGCCATCGAAACGTCGGCGATCTGCCCCATCGCACTGATCAACAAACTCGGCGGGATCGAGATCGTTTGCTTCACGCCATCGTCTTCGAAGTAACTGAATTCATTATTCAAGCTGTCTTTACCGCTGACAAATGGCGTGCCCAGTTGGACGGCGATGTCTTGGCACGCGATCGCGGCCCGCACCAGTGATCCCAGCGTTTCGGGACGATCGGTATAGCCCCAACAGAAATTGTCCAGGATCGCGATCTTGCCGGGATCGGCTCCGACGGCAACCGCGTTTCGCATCGCCTCGTCAATTGCCGAGGCCGCCATGTGATAAGTGTCAAAATCACCGTAGTGCGGGTTCATGCCACATGAAATCACCAAACCGCGTTGGCTGGTCAATAGCGGTCGGATCACCGCAGCATCGCCGGGACCATCACACTGTGGACCGACCAGCGGCTTGACCACGCTGCCCCCTTGGACTTCGTGATCGTACTGGCGAATCACCCAGTGTTTGCTCGCAACGTTTAGACTGCCCAGTATCTTCAACAGCGTCGCGCGATGATCGTCACTGGTGACCGAGGTCGGCAGGTCCAGCGGTATGACGGCGGGCGGCGCATAGACTGCATCGCGAATCACCGGCGGACGTCCATCATGCAAAAACGCCATGCTGACGTTGCCCACCGTTTCACCGTGATAGGTCAGGTGCAATTGACCGGTCGGTTTGAACTCACCCAGCACCGCCGCCTCGACGCCTTCGCTTTCACATAACTCGCGAAGTTCGTCCCAGCTTTCGCGTGGAACGGCCAAGACCATTCGTTCTTGCGCTTCGGAGATCCAGATTTCCGTGTACGACAGACCATCGTATTTTAACGGCGCCTTGTCCAACCAAACCTCTGCGCCGACGTGTTCTCCCATCTCACCGACGGCACTGGAGAACCCGCCCGCGCCGCAGTCGGTCACGGCGTTGTACAGCCCTCGGTCACGCGCTTGCATCAACACATCCAAGACCATCTTTTCTGTGATCGCGTTGCCGATTTGCACGGCGCCGCCGGACAGAGACTCCGACTCGCTGGTCAGTTCCGCGGAACTGAAGGTCGCGCCGTGAATTCCGTCACGCCCAGTGCGCCCGCCGATCGAGACGATCAAGTCTCCGGGATGGACCTGTTTTTCTTCCATGCCGACGGGAATCATGCCGACGTTGCCTGCGTAAACGAGCGGATTCCCCAAGTAACGTTTGTCAAAGTACACCGCGCCGTTGACCGTCGGGATACCCATGCGGTTGCCATAGTCACGCACCCCCGCGACGACACCCTTCATCACTCTGCGCGGATGCAGCACGCCGGGCGGCAGCTGGTCGGCCGGCGTGTCCGGCGGTGCAAAACAAAAAACGTCGGTGTTACAGACGGGCTTGGCTCCCATTCCCGTGCCCATCGGATCGCGAATCACTCCGCCGATTCCGGTGTTGGCTCCACCGTACGGCTCCAATGCCGATGGGTGGTTGTGCGTTTCGA
>JAGQPO010001137.1 GCA_020426665.1 Planctomycetales bacterium | reverse complement strand
GAAGTGTCTTCAGCCCTTTCGGGGCATGCAAGGCTTCCAGATTGAAGCATCGCAGTGATTCTGCAATGGTTTGTCGGTCTGCGCTCGTCAATTGACTTGAGAGACCGTCCGGACGATCTCACCATGCGGCAACGATTTGACCTTTATTCGATGTCGCCAAGATGTTGGCGGAGTCTTCGCAGAATTCGGCTTCGCGATTGCCGCACCGTCGCCGGGCTGACGCCGAACTCCTGGGCCACTTGGGCGGTGGTTTGATCATCGATCACCGAACGCTGAAAGATCTGCCACGTCTTGTCGGCAAACTCGCTGCGGATTTGCCCCAGCCCCCGCGCAACCAATTCGTTGACTTGGGCTTCCTTGGTCGGTTCATCATCGGGAACGGACAATTGGTCTGGAATCTCGTTCAGTCGCCGCATCGCCGTGCTGCCACCGGTTCCCAGAACGTTTCGCGATTCTTTGCGGGCGCGGTCTTTGATTTTGTTTGCCGTGATCGTCCACAACCAGACGCGAAACGAACCGGTGGAGTTGGCCGGACGAAAGACGTCAATCGCTCGCGAGACGGCCGCAAAAACGTCTTGCGTGCAATCTGCGGTGGCGTGGGTGTCCATTCCACATTGACCGCACCAATAAGCAATCAGCGGGCCGTACAAGTCCACCAATTTGCCCCACGCGGCGGGATCTCGGTTACGCACGTGATCGATCAGGCTGGATTGCGTGATCGGCACCAATGTTTGTGCCCCATCCCAGATTCCCCAACCACGAACCACGTCACATATCAATCTACCATGATCATGACGCCAACCGATACGTGTCCCGGCACGGATGTCTTGCGAGGCTACATCGCCGGAATCCGGGGCGGTCCGTCATCACCTTTGGGTTCCGGCGGGTAATCAGATCGGTCCCGATCAGTTGCTCAGGCCGATCGGAAACGGCGGGATGGGTGCGGTTTATCCGGCAAGGCATCGCGACTTGGGCAAGCAAGTTGCGATCAAGCTGTTGCCCGTTGCAGCATCAAACCACGATCAACGACTGGAACGTTTTTTGCGAGAGATTCGAGCCGCGGGAAGTTTGAATCACTCGCCGATCGTCTTCGTCCCGAGTTCGTGAGGTTGCATCAGGAAACGCTGGCCGGTTTCACAAAAGTAAAACTTCTGTTTGACGCCTATGTGCACATCCCAACCATCCAGCTGCTGGAACAAGCCGCGACCGCTGACGAAGAACCATCCGAGCCGGTCGTCAAACTGTAGGCCTGGCAGACGCTTCATCGGCGATTTTTCGGTACTTCTGGATCGCCCGATCATAGGCTTTACGAGCTTCGTCGCGTTCCGGCGGCGCGATAAATCGTTCGCGGTTCTTCCACAACAAATCGATCGTTTCTTCGCACCAACGCGCGCTATCGGCTGACGCGCGAATCGGTTTGTCGGCGACGATCACATTGACCGGGTTGGTGTGCAGCTGTGGAAACTGACGCAGTGCAACCCAGCTGCTCTGATCAATCGGGATTTCGAATTCCAATTCGTGCGGCTGATCGTCGGCCGGAACGGATCGTTCAGCGACGACGTTGCCGTTGACCACGATTTCGACGATTCGTTGACCGCCGCGTTGGATTCCCGAATCGCGAGGAGCGTGCAACAAAACGGTGTCGCCGACAACGCGTCTTCCACCAGACGGAGTGATGCCACCGTGGGCAACCGCGTTGGGTTGTTCGGCAGCAAATGCGACCGTTGTGGAGACGGTTACTTTTGCCGGTGAATCCAAATGAATGTCTTCGGTTCCAGGTGTCTGGCCATCTACGGAAAATCGAAGAGCGTGGGCGAATCCGTCTGAGACGTACGATTGCCCACGCCGAAGTCCTTCGCACCAATTACCAAAGTCAAAGTTTTGCTCGCCGCCCAGTTGGACGTACACGCGGCCTTGGCCGACGCGACGACTGCTCATGCATGGAAAGTCCGTTTCGCCACTTAACTTCAAAGGGAATCCGCAATTCATGAGGTGGTACCACGTGTTCCACTCTGAAATCCGCTGGGTATCCATCGCGCTGATAAAGTCACAAACGCCTTCGGCGGTGCTGACACAGATTTCCATCGCCCCGGCGCCGTTCATTTCCGGCACGCAAAGGTTGGGGATCTCATCGGCCGCTGAATCGATTGTCTTTGTCAGTTCGTTCAAGTCCAGTTTGCCGTTAGTATCGATATCCGTTTGGTCGAACGATTTGGGCAACAGGGCGGCCGCAGTCTCTTGTCGGTTCAGTGTCTGATCCTGATCGGCATCGTATCGGTTAATCATTCGCTGTGCCGACGCGACCGGATTGACTTGCATCGCTGAATGGGGGTACCCGGTGACGCCGCCTTGCTCTTTCGCCCATCGCATGACCGGAACGGTCCAAGTCGGCCAACCGCTTTCCTTGGTCCCGTCCGATCCGGGATAGGTTTGGTCCTTCAGCCGCAGCAGGCATACATGACCGAGCGCCGCCGAACCGAAACCGCTGATTTCCAGGTCATATTTCAAAATCGTCGTGGGTTCACTGACCGTGTCGGCGATCGGCGAAAAGTATCGTCGTTGGAAATCGAAACACGGCCCCCAAGTCAGAACACAACCGACATTCAATCCTTCTCCTTTGACTTGCGCGAACATGTCGGCAGGCGTGACGCCCTGGGTAGGGTTGTCGTAATGCGAACAGCCGGCACCGTGGATGTGATGGTCGCCACAATAAAACCCGTATTCCATCGGGTTCACCCAGCGTTGCAATTTCAACTCGATTTCGGCTTCGTCCGCGCTGCGAAGCGAAACCGTCTGCGTCAGATTCTTGTACTCTGGACCCCGATTGAACGTCACTTCCAACTCCTCTCGCGGCAGCAATACGGTGTCGCCATCGGCGCGATAGATCTGGGGTTGAAAAAAGAAATCGGGAGCCAGACGCTTCATCTGGGGCGGATAGACGTGCCCCAGTTTGTCTCGGAACGTCATTCGCGCGGTCGTTGGTGTGCCGTCAAAATCGACGACACGCAACTTCAGTGGCTTGGCCGGTATGGCATCGAACAAGATCGGCACTTCGCCGCGAAAACCGATGTCTTGCGTTCCGGCTCCGACGTCAAACCCGATCGTGGCTTCACGTTGACCGCTTTCGCTGCAATAAATCATTGCCAATGCATATTCGACGGCCAGTCCACTTAACTGGCTTGACATCGGCTGGGATTGAAACATTTCCAATTCCAGGAAACGATCGGTCGCTTGATCGACGTTTTCATTCTCTCGCAATTCCGTCTGGGCCTGACGTTTCAAGATCGCCTCCGCGGCCCCCGCATAGACCGGTCCGGATTGCGGACTCATGATCCGCAACGTCCGAGTCACGGTGCTGTGGTTCAAGACTTTGACGATGTGGCACGTGAACCCGGATTGCTGTAACCGAGCGCCGGCGGGGCCGCGAGAAACCTTGACGCGGACTTCGGGATTCAACGAAACAACGAACAACACGTGATCGTCCAGGATCGTTTGCAAGCGGCCTGCATCTCGTTGCCGCGCCGCCTGACGCAACGACGCGACAACATCATTCGGCAGTGGCTGCCCCAAGTATTCGAGTGCTTCGATCAAGCGAACGACATTGGCGCCAAGCGGTTGGCCGTCAACCGGTTCTCGTGGAACCGTATCCGCAGCCTGTGAAGTGACTTGGCAAGAAAGTGTGGCCAGACACAATGCATAAAGAAACGCTTTCATGACGCCGCTCATCGAAACAAGGAATGTTACATGGCATCCATCGTAGCGGATCTGGGAGTCATTGAGAGAATCGACCATCGATCCGTTGCATCTGACCAGCCAAATCGTCACCCTCGTAGAACCATAGGCCTCCCTCGACCGTCACTGATTTTCCCGGATCGCAGTCGGGAAAGATCGGATCGGAATGGATGCAGGGAACCGG
>JAGQPO010001136.1 GCA_020426665.1 Planctomycetales bacterium | reverse complement strand
TCGAGAAGTGGTACGATAGAGATCGCCCAGGTTGAGAACTTCGAATGGCGTCAGCCGGTCTACAACCTGGAAATCCACACCGAACACGTCTACGAGATCGGCAATGCCGGAATCTTAGTCCACAACACAGGCGGAGACGGCTGCCCTGTCAATGCCCCAAGGGATGGAATTGACTACCCGCTTAAACGCCCCGATGGGGTGAGTGACGCAGATTGGCAGAAGAAGTTGGACGCGTTGAACCAAGGAGCAGCCGAAGGACAAGCGAAAGTTGTTCACAAACCAGTACGAGACGGAAAAGCCCAACGGCAAGCAAGACAGTTGGGACAAATCGAAGCTGGGCACGATGCTGATCACGGCTTGGATTTGCAGTTTGGCGGGGACGATACGATTGATGAAATCATTTCTACACAGAGCCGCGTCAATCGCAGTGTCGGTGCGCAAGGCCGAGGACGCCTACAGCATCCTGACGGGACACCAATCAAGAGATTTACCGAGGAATAATCATGGATACATTGGCGGATCGCATCAACCAATACTGTGATGTCGCTGGAAGGCCACTGTCCGATGGTGACATCACGGACCTGCCTGTCAGCTACCGTACAGTTTTGCTTCATGCAAATGGGTTTTCCACGCGTGACGGAGTGTTCCGCTTGTTTGGTACGGAGCGTTTGGAATCGCTTCCCAACATCTATGATTGGAACGAGTCTACCTGGCGAAAAGGTTATGGCGACATTTTTGACGGAATTCTCGTTGTGGCCGAAGACATCTTTGGAGACCAATACGGTTACGAGCGAGAATCCTCAAGTCTGGTAAAAGTGTTCTGTGAAGGCGGTGAGAGACAAGTTATTGATTCAAGCGATCTCGTATCGTTTCTCAAGACGTCAATACTCGTCGATGAACCGAACGCATACGACGTCCAAATGGTTCGACAAGCATTCAAGGCTGAAATGCGACCGAGACTTGATGAGCACTTGGCGTTTGAGTTGCCCCTCATCGCCAATGGCGAGTACGATATTACGAACCTTCACGTTGAGTCCACGCCCTTGCATTTGGGAGTATTGGGCCAGATGTCGCTGAAGAACCGTGGACTACCTGATGGAACGCCTATCCGCCACTTCACGTAAAAACCTGTTGCCCCAAAGGGATTAGACGTTGCTGCAGACGCAGCGAAAGGCTTTGAAAATCTTCAGTGAAGAATCAAAGGGGTCAGACCTCTTTGATTCGATCGATACCGCTGGTACCGCTCGCAGGTTACTGTGATACAGTCCGCCCGCTTCATCGACGCGGGGTGGTCAGGGTGAGGACTTCGGTCTCAAAGGTTAAAACCCGATCCTACCAAGCACAAGAACCGCACCAAAGAGGCCTGACCCAATACTGTTCGGCACAAGATTTGCGCGGTAATTTCAGCGAGTGGGAGAAAAGGTGCCAGGACTCGTAAAGACGTAGTGTCTATCTGGATTACTTAATTAGCGGACAGGAACCCCTCCTGCTTGGAGCATGATGCTGTGGTCGTTGGTCACGGTCGACTTGACTTCCTGCTTTGACAACAGGTTTGGAAAGAGACCAAAGCTCGGAATTCGACGGAGAGTCCCACCGTATTGCGACCCTAACGCAACGATTGCGGCTCAGGAAACACGACAGTCCGGAAATTGCTTACTGATAATCGCTTCAAGAAGAGGGCGAAAGTATGTCTATGACTACACCTAAGAAAGACGGCAGCATAATGAAGCTCATATCGTTTTTGGAGTTGAACCAGCGTGACTGGGAACTTCGTGACTACTGGGAAGATGATTTATTTGCTGTTGGAATTGGGGCAAAAGTTGATCGGACACGCTTGGTTTATGTCTGTACATTCGGCAGACCTTCGGAAGAGTATTACTACGAATGTGAGGTGACCAAAGGCGAAGACGACTACGAATCCGTCGCAAGCCGCGACAATGTTTCAAAAGAGGAGTTGCTCAAGGTGTTAGAGGCTCATCTGACGGGATGAGTCTTGGGAGAGAAAAGGTGTCAGGACTCGTAAAGACTTAGTGTCTATCGTAATTGCTTGGTTGGCGGACAAGCATCCCTCCTGCTTGGGGCATGATGCTGTGGTCGTTGGTCACGGTCGACTTGACTTCCGGCATTGACAACGGGTTTGGAAAGAGACCGCAGTTCGGAATTCGACGGTGAGATCCACCGTATTGCCCCCTAACGCAACGATTGCGGCTCGCGCGCTTGAGCAAGCTGTTGCACTCGAGCAGCTGCCGCTGGGTGCCCGCGTCGTGACTCGGAACCCATGCCGCAGCGATATCGATCTGTCGCTGCCGGAACCCGACCAAGCGACTTGGTCGAAGCTTTCCATTGTGTTGACGACGGAGGCCGGACTGATCGTTGATGCCGAACTGTTCCGCCCGACCGAATTGCTCGATCAGCTTGATTTGGCAGCGGGCCGCACGATGTATTTCTCGGTTCCCGAGT
>JAGQPO010001135.1 GCA_020426665.1 Planctomycetales bacterium | reverse complement strand
CTGTTTGCTACGCCCGGTGCGATATCGGCCACCATGTGGGCCGCTCCACTGTCGGGATCAAACCGGTAAAGCTCGGTGCCGATGCGATTGCCTGTGATGCCGCTTTGCTTGGCCGAGAAAAAGACACTGCCGCCAAATTCCGTGAATCCCGATGGACTTAACAGCGATGCAAGATTGACCGTCTTGACCTCGACGGTCGAAGCAGCGCTGCCAGTGGTTACCTTCAATGTGGAACCGTCAAGCAAGAGCAGCATTCCGCGGGCATTGGTCAGTGCGCTGAACTGAGCCGCGGTTGAAATTACCTGCAGGAGCGATCCTGGTGTCGGTCCGCTGACCCACAACTGCGTGGCATTTTGCTGCGTCAGGTACAACTGCGGGACAACATTTTCGTCGACCGACGCGTCGCGGTCAAACACCGCCGTCAGCTTTTCAGGTGACAGTAAACTTGTGCCCAATTCGGTAACTGTCAGATCCGAATCAACACGGAATAGACTGGTGCCGCTGGTACCATCGGCAAACAAGAACAACGATTCGCCCAGTCCATAACGACTGACCGTCAGCGCCCATGGCGACGCTGAGGTGTTCACCAAGGCCGATCCACCATTCAAGACAGGCTGTGCTAATCCTAGACCGGGGGCGATCCTGAACAGTCCCGTGCCGGCGGATAAGAATACGTCATTGCCGATGACGACCGACTGCATCGCGCCGCTGAAATCGATGGGTGTGGCGACAGCTATCGGCGTCGGCTCATTCAATTGGTACTGATCGGCACCAGCGATTCTTTCCAGTCCGACATCTTGGCCCGCCCGCGAACCGCTGAAGTAGAGATCGTTTGCCGCGACGGCCAAGATTTGCTGCAGTTCAAAACTGAAACCGTCGCGCGTGATCCGTTGCGTTCCAGCGGCCGTTCCATCGGTTCTCCACAGATCGCCGTCGCCAGCGAAGTACACGAAGTTTCCAACGCTGACGGCGCCTTGAAGTTGGACACTGGCCGGGAATGCGACCGGCGTCGCGGAGTATTGAAAATTTGCAATGGCGGCTTGGATCAGTCGTTCCGGTTCATCGGCCGTGTCCGCCAACGACGACAGATCAAATTCGAAGACACCGACAGGTTCGTTCAGGACGCTGACCACGGGTGCGGGACGAGCATTGCGAACTTCTTCCCCAGCAACGCTTGGAACCCGCTGCGTTTGGTCGCCGAGTCTCGCATGATTGCCTCCCGTGACGCTGATCAGTTCCGCCTGTTCTAAAATCAATTTCGGCGCCAACGATCCGGCGGTGACTGGCGTGCTGTTTGTGAGGCTGCGCTGTGTGAGTTCCTTTGTCCCCCAACGCAAGACACGCGAATTGGCATCCGCCAGTTCAATCGCCAGCGTCAATGTATTGCCGGCATTGGCGCGAATGAAGTCGACGAGCGAATGTCCCAAATCGATTTCGGCGGACCAAGGTCCCGTGTTGTACGGTTCAACGTACGTGAATGTAAACTCGCCCAGATTGGTGGCAAGATTGGGATCCAAGTCACCGTTGTCAAACGCCAGACCGTCGTCGGAGTGTCCCGGCGGCCCGTTATTCCAAGTGACTTCCCCCGCTGGATTATTGTCCGCACCGCCATCACCTTCGATCCATAATGGGTTGGAAATCGAATCAATTCCCCAGACCCGAAATCGCACACCCTGGGAGCGTTCGATCGCGGGCTCGTCGTATCGGAAGTCATAAAACTGCAATCGAGCCGATCCGAGCGTTTCAAGTGAATCAACAGCGGATAGATCGAAACGCACAAAGTTGTAATTCGAGTGAATGCCTGCTTCGTACCGAAACACCATGGCGTCGTTGCCAAAGTTTCGATCCGGTTCCTCTTCACTCAAGTGAACCTCGGCACCTTGACCGCTGGCGAAGTAATCTTGATCGTGGTCCCATGTTGTGACGATGTTTCGAGATGCTTCGTTGGTGAGTCGGTAATCAGCTTCCAATCCCGACTCCGTTCCACTTAACCGATGGCGATAGTTGTTTGCGATTTCGGCGCTGTTTCGTGCCGTGCTCCAGAAACGGATGTCGGCCAAATCAGCGTTCAGAGACTGAGCCGAGTCATAGCCACCTTCGATCTGGTCTTGCTCTTGACCGATCACGATCGACTGCATGCTCAACACCGCCGATCCGCCCACCACCGCCTTGTCGATGTATTCGCCGTCCATATAGAGTAGGAAGGCTGATTGAATCGTGTCTCGTACAAGCGCAACGTGATGCCATTGGCCATCATTGATTGGACGGGGGAAATAGATGGCGGCCGTCGTGCCCAACGTGATCGTGATCGAATTGTATCCTTCATCGAAATAGATTCGAGGAAAGTTGCTTGAGGACGAATTTGCGCCGCTGAGCAGATACTGACGTTGAATCTGTTCCGTGCGAATCCACGTTTCAAAGGTAAAGTCTGACTTCCCATCCAACAACGAACCGGGAAGCACCGCGACACTATCATCGAATCTCAGGGCGCTATCAAAGGGCATCCCGCCAACGGAGATGACTTGCGGTTGCCGCAATTCCCCGGCATCGTCAAAGACCCCCGAGTCAATCGGTAGAAGTTGTCGATTGGATTCGGCACTTGGTGAGACGGAAAGGAAGTTGCCTGGCAAGCCGTCTCCAAGCGTTGTGAACTTGTACCACTGTTCCGTCGAAGTGCTGACCGACTCCCCATAACGGAATCCTAGTACCGAACCCACTTTGCTGGTTTCACCACGGAGTAGATCTCGTGCAAACGTCAGTCGCAAATCATGCGGCTGGGCAAGATTCGGCACAATTCTCAACCCCAAGTGCCCTTCGTCATCGAACGCTTCGACAAATGCAGCAATCTCGGATTGCGAAATCGCAGAGTTGAAATCCGCGACAAATTCCCACAGCATCCGGGCTTTTGGGCTCCCCGGGACCACGACGGCGGAGGCATCACCATCCAACCATAGTGTCAATTCAAGGTCTTCGGAGATCAGAAAACACGCACTCCCCAGAAACGCGGATCGTATCGAACCGCCCAGTTGCCCCGTCTGTGTCCAGGGGCGTCCTTCGGCCAGATTGACGACAAAATCACCGCTACCAGGAACACTGCGATTGGTCAGCGTGCGAACCGTTTTTCCGTGCAAGCGAGCGAGAAACGCGCTGGCGTCCGAGCCGCCATATAGAATGAATGCGCGTCCCGCATCGGTATTGATTCCCCCGGAAAACGTATCCGCTTGCGAGGCAGCGAACAGCATGTCGTCAAATCCATCTCCGTTAATGTCCTGGGCTCGTCCTGCGGTGATATCGGTGATCGTTCCCAGTGCGTCATTCCCAGCGAAGGTCCAATCAGCATCGATCAGCGAAAGATCGCCGCGGTCCAGTGCGTTCAGAAAGACATAGACAGACGACGAAAGTACTTTGCCATCTTGGCGTGACTGCACGGCCTCGAAAAGTGCCAGGTCGAACGATCCATCCCCATCAAAATCACCGACGGTGGCATCCAGCTTCACGGTGGAACTCACCGTTGCCCCGCCCCGAAAAATGCTGGTGGTCG
>JAGQPO010001134.1 GCA_020426665.1 Planctomycetales bacterium | reverse complement strand
GATCGCCCTCCGTCTGTGCAAAGCTGCCTTCGGTGATCGATCTGCCGTCGAATCGATGGTGAAACTCTTGCCCTTCGCCCTCCGCGGTCCAGGCCAATTTCTCTGACAAATCATCGTACAGTTGCTGGTCCTTCAAACCCGGCAATTGCTTGGGCCAATCGCCGGTCCATCGTGGATTGCGGACACGCAAGGCGGTTTGATCGGCGAAATGGAACAGTCCGAATCGCGGAATCAGGACACCGAGGTCAATCGATCCTGTGTAGATCACTTGACCGTTCAATCGCAGGCGGACCCTATCGCCCTGGCGTTCCAGTTGAACCCAGTTCCATAGGTTTGGTTGCAGCGGAAGAGGTCCCGTGGCGCCATCGCCACCGGCCTGCATGTTATCGGGCCTCAAACTCGTTCGTTCAAATCGACCATCGGTCAGATGATGCAGCCCGACGCCATCGGGTTGAAGCAGAAAGCATGTTCGGCCGAGCGCCGGATGCGCGGCTGACTGTTCGGGTTCGTACCAAAACTCGTACTCGATCACACCGTCTTCGGCCATCGGTCGGGCGTAGACCAACAAGTGCTCGACGTCGCTGCCACGTGTGATCCTGGGCCATTGTGGATCCGTAATTTCGGCGACACGAGTTCCTTGATCGTCCACGTTGACGACAGCCCGCCAATTGGCCAGGGTCATCGGATGGTTGCCCGGCGGTTGATAGTAGTCATACCACCCCAGCAAATCGCTGGAATCGACCATCGCGACGCTGTCGGGAATAACGGGATTGCCGGAGATCCGCAGATTATCGACGCCACCCTGAACCCGATAGCCTGTGCGTATCGCGATCCAGGGGTCGCTCTGTTCCGCTAACGTTCGTTGATACACTCGGCGACCATTCATCCAAGTGGAAACCAATCCGTTTTGGACGGCGACCCGAGTCCGAATGAATCCGTATCGATTAGTCTCGGTCAGCGGTGGTGCGATCGGCTGTCGGCTGATTTCGCGTCGCACGTCGCCAATCGCGAACTGGTTGTGATTGTAAACCAGCCCTGCCCACAATCCGCCCACCATCAATTGGGCTTCGCGATATCCAAAGCCCGTTGCGATGCCCTCGACGGTGTAATCGCCGCGCAAGGGGGATTGAAAGAAAAGATACTCGTCTCCGTAGTTGGAGCGATTGCGATAGCTGCCCGAGTCCAATGTCCAAATGGGTTTAGGAAAGCCCCTGCCATGTTCAAAGGCCCGCTCATGGCTGGCCATCTGCCATTGCATCTTGCGTTCTCCAGGCGGCATATCATTCATGCCGCTGGCGCCCTCGCTGATCAAATCCAGTTTGGCGCTGACGGCAACCAGATGTCTGAGACTGGCCTCACGTTCGTACACGACGCGATAGGCGTGTTTGGCGAACAACACCAACTCGCGCACACTTTGGCTGGAGCGATGTGATCGCGTCGCTTCGTCGGCCAGCAACAACACGCCGGCACGGCACTGATCCAATAACGCGGGATCGGGTTGGACTTTCCTGAGCGCTTCGACCAATAACTCTTCGGCAACGGCGGTTTGGTTTTGCCGCATTGCGATCAACCCCAGCAACGTCAATCGATCGAAGTCTTGTTTGGCCGAAACGATTCGGCGCTGCTGGATCACCTCACGCAGGGATTCCGTTTTGCCTAGCTGGCTCGCCACGCGGATCAATTCCGCCGCAGCCGAAACGATTCGGGCGTCATCGCTCGCCTTTGATGAAAGAAAATTCGCCGATACTCGAAATCGGTCAGGTGAGTGTTCAGGCATCACCCATTCACGAAGCTCGGGATAACGTTCCTCTGTCGACAACATCGCGACACGCCGCACGACAAAAATATCTGACTCTGGCACGTGTTGTTCATCCAGAATCGATGCCAACGCGGCGAGGTCGGAACGTTCAATTGGCTGTTCGGGCGGTGATGTGACAGGGTCTTGCGCGAAACCGTTCGGCGTGGCCAGACACAGCATCATTGCACCTCCGATCTTGAACGCAATTCTGGTGGCAAACCGTTTCCATTGCGGGGCGATCACGAAACTTTCCGTCGTTGGATTTAGCACGAGACGAGTCCGAAGGGAGTTTTTGGATTTAATACAAATGTTGACTCGCAGCGTCAGCGAGGATCGGGTGTGTTGAAGGAGGGGATCGGAATTCCGAACAGGGTTGGCTGGCTGGGCGTGGTGTAAAGTTTGAACGATTTTAATAGGACATGCATCTCTCCAGAGTTTTGGCTGCCGATACCCCAAAGCGAAGCCGACTTGGCTTCGACCGGGACATCCAGCGGACACGTCGCAATGATGGACTGTTGCGGCGAGGAAGCATCTTTGTAGAGAAAATATAAAGTCTGATCTTTCAGAACGATTCGCAGCTGTGTTGGCGGTTGAATCGTTCGCGTGCGTATCGGTTCGTACAGCGTTTTACGGTCGCTGCGACGATAGCGGATCAGTCGCGGACGCAATTCAATCAGTCCGTCGGCTCTGTAGCGTGTGATCAAGGTTGCTTCGGTGACCTCGAAACGCTCTTCGTCAGATTTGCCGGTCCTGATCTCCGATAACGGGACGCCAATCACAACTTCACTGCTCATACCGTCGGTCACTTTTCCGTCGGCGTTTTGGATTTCAAAGTCCGCTTGGAAATCAATCTCTCGTGAAGGCGAAAAATATTTGTCGAGCGCGACGCGACTGGCCGAGATTCCGCCGACCGCATCCAACATCAATCCCTCGGTGGTGGACGAAAGCGAATCGGGGTTGCGAGTCGAATTGAGCAGTCCACTTTCGGCGAAGGATTGTTTGGCAAAATCGATCACCGTTGCTGGCAGCTTCGATCGATCACCGTCCAGTTTCTTCAGGACCGAGCGCTCGTCGTCGGGAATCAACCGATCAAGCTTCTCCGCACGAATTGAAAGATTGACCCAAGTCCCGCTGACTCGCATGGAGTCCCCGGCAACGCTGTACATCGAAAAATACCTTGGCGACACCCGGCCCGCGGGAACCTCGACCGAACCGATGGGACGAAAGCTCTTGGAATCCCCCGCGGCAAACAATCCGTAAACGGTGTTGGAGCGCCGGACCAAGCGAAGTCGTCCAGAATCCGATTGGTCGCGACGATCCATGTCGCTGATCCAATTGATGCCTCCCCACCTGTTGACTTCGTTGTGGGAAAAGGCGATGTGATGAAGGCTGTTCTGGCGGTCACGCCGCAAGCACATGTCCAGGCGAGTGCGATCGGGGTTGTCGATTTGTACTGCCATCCCTAAACCGCAATGCCACGTCGGTTTCTGGTCGCCGATCTTGAGATCCTTGAACGTTAGCGTGATCTCGAAGTCGCCCTCGATGATTCCGCCGAACTTGATCGAGGCCTTGTTTTGATCTCCGTTTCGGTCCACGTGCAGACCATCGGAACGCTGTTCGAATTCCCCATTGCCTTCAACGAACAGAAAATCACTCGGCAAACCATTTTTGAAATCCCAATGCCACTCGTCGTTCAGACGCTGCGACGCGTCCTCCAGTTGTGCGACGATCCGAGGCGTAAGCGGTTGGTCGTGAGGATCGGCGATAGGACCCGGCCAGTCGCCGGCAAGATTGACATTGCGGACGACCGATCGGGTTTGATCACGAAAGTGAAACAGACCAAACGTGCGCGACTCATACGGTTTCATTTTCTCACGGGCGACGTGCTGGCCGTTGAGCATCACGTCGACGGTATCCCGCAAAATCCGAAGCTCCACACGATTCCAACCTTCGTGCAGTCGTGGCGGTGCGAGGGAACCCGACGCCGAATCAAGGGGCGACGCGTTATCGGGCCGCAACGCCGTCTGTTCGAATCGCCCGTCGGTCAGCCGATGCAGTTGGACGCCGCTCGGTCGAATTCGAAACACGGTCCGTCCGAAACAGGGATCAACGCAACAACTGCCGGGACGGTGTTCGAACTCGTAACTGATACGCGCGTCCCAAACGATCGGGCGCACGTAATACAGCAAGTCTTCATGAAAACTGCCCGGCGCGTCGGCCGATCGTTCGCTGACCAATAGCGACTGCCCGTCTTCGCCGGTGGCTTGCTTCCAGTTCCCCATTCCCAGATTGATTTCGGGATCGTAATAGCTGGCCCAGCCGTCCAACCTCGATCCCGCCAGCAGGTCGATAGAGTCTGGAATCACCGGATCGCCGCTGATGCGAAAGTCACTGATGTTACACTTCGCCTTACGCCAACTTTCGATCGCGACCCAGGGAGCGGAGGATTCGTTGGCGGTGTTGGTAAAGATGCGACGACCATTGAAATAATGGTCGATCCCGTTCGGCGACTTGACAGCACGTAGGTAGCACTGCGAAGAGATCGCCTCGATCGGCGGCGCTAGCTGCTCCATCCAATTCCCTTTTGCCAAACCGTTGATGGAAACTTGGTCCAGGCCCCACGTCGGCCTGGCGGCCAAACCTGCCACAAGCAGGTCGCCGTACGCGCCGGCTCGCGAGTCGACTTCGGCGACGACTTCATACGATCCCGACAAAGGGACGCGATGGGCAAAGTAATCCACCTCGTGTCCGGAGATTTTTGCGACCCCGTTTTCATTGATGCGGGAACGCGGCAACACGGCGGCGCGGGCATGGGAGCACGCGTCGATTCGGCTGAATACGTCGAACGAACTCCAACCCGACGATCCGACGGTGCGCTGTTTTGCTCGTTCCGCCCGGGCGACAGATTGGCCACGTAACAAACACAAAAAGTCGCCAATCAAATCCAACTTCGCATTCGGTGTGTATTCTTGCAGCCGATTAAAAGCGCCGAACAGGTCTTCGATTACCAGATCGGTGGTTGCCGGGTTTTCCGCTGCGGCCCACAAGACGATCAAGTCCGACCACCATTGTTGTTCAGCATTCTCGTCTTCCCATGTGCGAGTGCGGGCAAAGCGTTCGGCCAGTCGATCCGCAACACGATCACGATCACCCTGGGCCACTTCGATCAAGGTCAGCAGCGTGATCTGTTCAAACGACGGTTGGGTTGACGTTGAAGGAACCGCCATCACGGCTTGCATCATCTCACCGAGCCGGTCGAGTTTGACGGCCTGGGTAACCCATTCGCGTGCCGGACAGTGAATCCAAGTCGCCTCGGGGAAGGCAGCCAAATTGGTCTCGTCCTGATCTGCGATGTCCGTCGATGGACCCGGCGGACGTGTGATCAGCCCCCCGATCCGAAATCCGTGTCCCTGCCCCGGCAACACCCAATTGGACAACTGATCATATTGCCGATTCTCAGGAAGTAATCGAACCCGCCTGATGAACTCGACCGCGTTTTGCTCAAAGGTGTCCTCGCCAAACAACTGATTGGTGACAGCGCGATCATCAGCCATACGATCCGCGTCGCGCCGTCCCGATTGGGCGACTGCGATCGGCGCAGCAATGGCAATCCAGGCCACGATCAGAATTCGCGCGTCTAAGAGCCTCAAGCGTTTCAGAGTGTCACGTTGGAAAATCATCTGGCGTGTCGAACAGCCCACGTTTTCGATTGGTAATCGGCTGGCAGTTTTAAATGAGCTCTGTGGCACGCACGGATCGGCGGCCAGCAATCCTTGTCGGGGCATTTCGAGTTTTCACGCGACAATTCCGTCAATTTAACTTCGATCGCTCCGGTTATCATCGAACGCTCCGGGGCGTGAAACCGCTTTCTGAGCCGCCA
>JAGQPO010001133.1 GCA_020426665.1 Planctomycetales bacterium | reverse complement strand
GCTCTTCGGGTCCCTCCAAGCCTTCCCTCTCTGGAAATAGAACCCGAACCTCAGATCATCATCCAAAACCCTTTTGTAGGTTCGCTCCGCATGCGAAGTATCGCAGCCTGAAAATTCACAATAGCCGCAAACTGCTTTGTGAACCGCATCAAGTAGATGCATCTTGAGATCGCGTCCCTCCAAACTTTCCGCCGTCTCGTAATCGTAGTCAAGCGGAAAGTATGCGATACCCAGCGGGTCACATCGCGGCTCAGTTCGTCCAGGATTGACCGGGTCATCAACCTTCAGAATCAGCTTCTTCGTGCCGGCAATTTCTGCTCTACCAAAATGCCAATAATAATGATCCACAATACAACACGACGCCCGAACCGACTTGATGTACTTTTCGGCGAACCGATTGACGTACCCGGGTCTTGAACTTAGTTCGCCAAACTGAAATGCAATCTGAAGTAATTTTGGCATCCAGGTTTCTCGTCGCGGCTCGTTGACTGGATAAAAAAGTTCGTCTCCAAACAGGCCGCCGTGGAACCCGTTGCTCAGATTGTAGCGATTCACGATCTCTCAATCGTGTATCCTATTCGGATCACACCCGTTTTTGATCTATCCTGTTATTCCGGACGGAGGGCCAAGATGAACCAAGATCCTTCGCAACAACCAACGAAATCATTCACCGGCAACCCTTACGAGATCACGGCGAAATCGAATTCCACCGCGGAAATCGCTGACGCCGCATCTGTCCGCCAGTGGCCCGTCACCTTCGTGTCGTCGACATCGGATATCACCGGAGTGATCCTTCCGATGATATTGGGATCGTTTGCTTGCTTCTTCGGCTTGGTGATGTTTGCGTTACACCTGTTTGTGATTCGGGGAGGCCAAATGTCACTGCATACGACCAGCACGATGCCGATGATATGTGGTGTATTTGCCTTCATGGCGGCGGTCGCCAATCGCAAGGCAGTTCGCGAGGTCCATTTATGGCCTCAGGGAATAGAATTGGTTCGTAAACAATCACAAACTATCCCCTGGGAAGACATTTCGGCCGTCCGCGTGGCCGACAGCACCAACCCGGGCACCATGCTACATAAAGTGATCACGTTGGCCGGCGCGGACAACGAACCGGTCGGAACGATCAACGGTGCTTTCAAAGACACAGACGAACTGGTACGTCTGATTCGGACGATGGCCGCAATCCAAACCGAACCATCCAACGCCCCCAAGACCGTCTCCCAAGCCGGAATTAAAAAGGGGCGGCGAACCGCGCTGATCACCGGAATGGGCGCACTGCTATTGGGCAGCGCCGGAATCTTCTTGCCTCTGGAAGCATATTGGAAACACCAGGCCAAATCATTGTTGTCGTCCAGCGGTGTCGACGGCCAAGGCGTCGTAACGGAACGATTCGTCGCGCCCAATGGCGTCACCCATCGCATCCGATACGATGTCACCGGCAACGACGGAAGCGTCGAATCTCACAACGTCGAAGTCACGGAAGCGTTTTACCAATCCGTTACCGAAGGCGGCACGGTTGACGTTCGTTACGTTCCCGATCGCCCCGACATCAGCGAACTGGTCACCGGCCAAGTGATCTCCGATGACATGATGGATTCGCCATTGATGGGCCTGCTGCTCGGTTGCGTCGGAATCGTCGCCACCCTGTTTATGGTTCCCATCGCGATTCTTTCCTGGAAAGGCTACGACATCGATTTCACCAAAGGCAAATTCAAAATCGTGCCCCTGGGATGATCGGCGGAGATGCTGCAAAGATGAGGCACTGCAAAGATTCTAAAGGACGAACGACCACGTGCTGCGATCCATCCGAGGACCTTCAATACCGATTGTGGTGCTCTCGATCGCGGCGTTAACAATCGGGTAACCGTTTCTTGGCCGGTGTCTCTACGATCTTATCAACCTGGCTTTTCAAAAAACTCCCTTGTCTTGGAGTGTTCACCTAAGTGGTCGTTAATCGATTCCATTTCGTGAAACGACTCACGAACTTTTTTTTGGGCGACCACGTTTTCCTTGGCTTTGTCTCGAATCTCTTTCAGCTTTGAAAGAGCCGGTGGGTACTGCTTCGCCAGCTCGATCCAATCCGAAAGCGCGAATGACAACCGAACTCCGTAAAGCGAAGGCTCAATTGACAATGAGTTCTCATGGAACCAAACATGCTTCGCGAGAGCGATTTTATAGCGACCGGCTTGCGTGTCGGCCTGAGCTTCATCAAGAATCGCGTCTGGGTTCGGGTTTCTGGGAGGATTCCAGTCGTCAGCATGCGCAGTGGAGCACCAGAGCAAGACAATCAACGGAAGGATCTTGCGACTGAACTGTGACAGCACACGTCGTGTGCATTTTCGACAACGAATTGAATGCAAGTTCATACCCCGATTGGTCTTCGGATGTGGTGTCATGATTCTGGCTTTATATCATCATCGGTATTGATTTTTCCGTCAGGCCCTCGACTGCGAATTTCGTATCGTTTGCCGTTTACCTTGTAGTGGAAATCGTTGTCCCATGAATCCTTTGGCAGATCCGCAATGATCGGTGCAACCCATCTGGCTTTCTTCGCCGGGTCACTGGGACCGTCACGCAATTCCTTGAGCGATTTAGGAAGACTGTTCATCCGGATCTGAAACATCGAAACGCTATTCTTCAACATTTGAAGCTGCGTTTTGGTCGCGTCGATCTCCGCTTTCGAACTTGTATCGGTTTTCTGCTTCACAATCCCCTTGAACAGCCAGTAAACCTGATCATGTTTATTACGAACGTCGCCAGAAGCCCAGTCCATTGGATGTCCAGGCTGATCGGCGAATCGAGTCAGTTCAGCGCCCACAATAATGATACCATTGGGCCGATCATTGAAAATGCACACACCATACCGAAGAGCACCCCCGATACACCGGAAAGCAGAATGAACCGGCGGCGAGCACTGCCGTTAGGGATCATGAATATTGCTACCGACACAGCCAGCGAAATGATTGCCAACGCAAAAAGCGAGTAGACGTCAAGCAGATACAGACTGACCATCGGCAACTCAAGTTCAAATTCTTCAAAGACTGGTCGCAGCACCTGCCGGCCTGCGAACACACCGACAGGAAGTGCAAGCCAAATCCCAACAACGAACAAATCGATCGGCTTCAATGATCGAGTTTCGGATTCTGCTGACGGTGGCTGGTACGGATTTGATGCGATCATTTGGCGTTTAGCGATGACTTCAGCCACCCAGTGGACGCAAAACGATTGCCCAAAAACGCCATCGATCACGAGGCCGCGGCGGACGACGAAATTGGTAGTCGATAGGGTCTTGAAATCATGGCGAGCAGAGCTGAACGTCTGGTTTCGATTCATTTTTATCGTCCCCATGATACTCCGCCGCTCAGACGAATGCGACGTCGCATCGCACGTCAGACGCTTTCGCTGAGGTATTCCTCGACAATGACCTGAACTTCACTCTTCTCGGGGACCCAAAGACAGCAGCCAGCGATCAAGCTTGGCAATTCCGAACACGATGCCTAGAACAATCGCGACAACCACGGCCATGATCAACTCAATGCGCAGGAACAGAAAAAAATCAGCAGCAGGCGTCTTCGCCAAGACAATGACCAATCGAATGTCTGATACCACGATGGCCAAGCACAACCACCAAATGAACGTGGTGAACTTGAACCTCACAATCTGTGGGCTCAAAAAATATCCAAGCGAGAAACCAACCGCGTAGCCAAGGACGATGCAAGTAAACATCGACGGGATGCCGGTGATTTCAAGGTCCATCATCTGGAAACTTGGAAAATGCGTTATCGACATTACGTTGTCAACGGAACGCAACAGCCTGACATCTGCCTCCGGCAATGGATCATAACGTAAGAAATCGTAGAACGCGCGCTGCAACAGGCACAAAAAATGCAATCCGCATGCCAGATGCGCGAAAAGCAACGAGAACAAAAGATGCAATCGTGTCACGACAATCACAGCTCATTCGGGGTCCGCACTCTCCGCCTTCGCTTGCGTCGCAGCGGACACCAGCGCGACCATTCAGTATTCACTGACTGATGTGAATCAAACGGCCTGAATCAGAATAGCAAGAAAGCCAACGGCAAGCAAAATACCAATCCCAGAATGAGAAGCGAATTTGCCGACTGCTGCGCACCTCGTGGTTCGCGCTTCCGGCCACGACGACCTCCCGAGCCATCGCCACAGCTTGCCAATGTACCCGAATCGGAATCGCGTTAGAAAACAAAGCGGCCGGCTCATCCGCAGCGGACGGCCAAGAGACGAACACGAGGATGAACCGAGAGATTGCAACAGCAGCCAACGGTGAAAACAGAACGCCCGGCAAAAACAATCTGTTCCCTCTGTTGCCTCCTGGTCAATTCGTCCGGTAATCCGACCGCATCACGGATCCAAACCGATGCCAACGGACGAAACACTCTGCCACACGGCGGCGATCGACGCGATTCTGTCTGCCTCATTTGAATGCTGGACGCTAGTGCCGGCATTCGCGTGACTCAGAGAGACTGATACTGATACCACTGATACGGCGTGGCAATCGCACCGGCGGGGGCGAATTCTAAATGCACGACGCGACGGTGGTCCGAACAACCCGCCGACGTAGAGCGGCTTCCATGTAATAACAAAGGCCGCATCACGAATACATCGCCCGCGTCGCAATGGATCTCGACGGTCGCGGCGCGGTCGGAATTCTCTCGGTCGTGATGCGAACCGGGCACAACGACCAACGGCCCGTTGTCGGCATGCATCGCGTCTAAATGCAGCCGAAGCGTAACCATTTGTTCCAATAGCGTATCGTCCGCTACGACGTGAGGCACCCCCGCTTTCACTGTCGGTTTGCCATAGGGATCCGCCGGATCGTGGTGCTCTGCGACCGCAATCGTTTTGTCTCGGTGGACGCCCAAATTCCAGCTTTGCCCAGGCGGTTTGTCGAAAAACAGGATGCGCACCAGACCAAATTGATCTCCCAACGTGGCATGCAACAACTCGCTGGCCGCGGGAACGGCGCAGACGATTCGCCAACCCGACCATG
>JAGQPO010001132.1 GCA_020426665.1 Planctomycetales bacterium | reverse complement strand
CGCGCCAATTGATGTAACCAATCGGCCGCGCCAGTCGTCATCCCCTCCGCTGCCGGTTGGAAACGTCGTTGTTGTGGTGGCGTTGGTGCGTTTCAGCAAATCAACCAAGTACTCGAATACGAAACCGGAATCGACTTGGTCTCGCGAATGGTTCACCGGGCTAACTTGCTCCATCGCGATGACGGCCCACGGTTTCTCGGCCGATGTGTCACCGTATCCGCCGGCATGTAAACGCCCGATCAAGGACTGAAATTGGTCGTTGTCCATTGAGTGATCGGCAAAGTAGGTCCGCGGCTTGCTGCCACGGGCTGCCCGCGTCAATTCATTGTGATACGGATCACAGCAAGCCGTAAACAGCGCCTTGGCACCCAGCCATCCGCCGCCAGTCCCGATCACAGCGACCGCATCGATAAAGTCATGTAAGCCGTTGGCAATGCGAAAAATATGCCCAAGTTCGCTGGACTCGCGATGTTTGTCGTACGCCAGCAGCTGCTGTTCTGGCAGAGCAATAAAGGGCAGCTCGTCGGGCAACCGAGGACACAGGTTGGCATCGTCGCCGAGGTCGATCGAATGATCCCGAACGAATTGATCACGCACTGCTTCCAATCGCGAACGAATCTCGGACGTCGTCGAATCATCAGGCGTTTCTAGACGGATCAACGGCATAATGTGCTTTGCAAAGCTGGAATTCGTGGGAGTCGCGCAGAGTGTATCCGAACCGGGCATCCCTTTCGCCGGACAATCGTGCTGGGTATACCGATTTGCCGACACTTCTCGTTGATCGCCACTACGCCGATCAGCCACCCTGAAGCTGACTGCAGCGCAAAGCTTGCGACCCGATGCGGCCTTCCGCCCACTTTGGATGATCCGGTTTGTGGGCTAACATCATGGCAAGATCACGCGTTTTGTTCGACGCACCAGCAATCACCCCCTTATTATTGCAAGACAGCCATGACCCAAGTTCGCCGAAAGCCTGTCGTTTTGATCGTTCGCGACGGATGGGGGGAGAACCCGTATCCGGAGTGGAACAAAGCAAATGCCGTCGTTCTGGCCAACACTCCGGTCGCCGATGCGTTGATGGGAACGTATCCCAATGTGTTGATCAAGACGTCTGGCGAAGACGTCGGATTACCCGATGGCGTGATGGGAAACAGCGAAGTCGGACACCAGAATATCGGTGCCGGACGAATCGTCGACCAAGAAGTCATGCGAATCACCCGTTCGATCCGCGAAGGCGCATTTTTCAAGAATGAAGTCCTGTTGGGTGCGATCAATCATGTGCGAGAAACCGGTGGCAAATTGCACATCCTGGGACTGATGTCCGATGGCCGAGTGCACAGCGACCTGTCGCACGCACTGGCAGTCGTCGATCTTTATAAAAGCTCCGGATTGCCTGCGGACGGTCTGGTGGTTCACGCAATCACCGACGGCCGTGATACCTCACCCACGGGTGGCATGGGCTATGTAAAACAGATTCAAGACAAACTGGACGAAGTCGGGGTCGGGCGAATCGGCACCGTGGTAGGACGTTTTTACGCGATGGACCGTGACCTGCGATGGGATCGCGTTCAAAAAGCGTACGACGCGTTAACCAAAGGAGCAGAGCGCAGCGCCGAATCGGCCGCAGCAGCGATTGCACAATACTACGAACATCCGACCGAAGCGAGTCGCAGTGGCGACGAATTCATCGAAGCGACATCGATCATTCCGCCGGGACAAACAGCCGCAACGATCGGCGACTCCGACGCGGTGGTGTTTATCAACTATCGCGGTGATCGCACACGTGAAATCACCAAAGCGTTTGTCTACGACGATCAAGCATGGGCAACGATCGACGGAGGCGGCTTTGATCGCGGCAAAAAAATCGACAACCTGTATTACGCCACGATGACCGGTTACGAAACTGGATTGCCCGTCCAAGTCATCTTTGAAAAACCGCCCAAAATGCCGAACATCTTGGGCCAGTACGTCAGCGACAAAGGTCTGAAGCAATTCCGTTGTGCCGAAACGGAAAAGTACCCACACGTCACGTTCTTTTTTAACGACTACCGCGATGACCCGTTTCCGGGGCAATCCCAAGAGATGGCGCAATCGCCGCGAGACGTTTCAACGTACGACCAGAAGCCCGAAATGTCGGCCGCGCAAGTCACCGACTTCGTTTTAAAAGAAATTGAATCCGGTCGAAGCGAATTGTTGATTGTGAATTTTGCCAACGGCGACATGGTCGGACACACCGGCAATTTGGCCGCAGCAATCAAAGCGGTCGAAACGGTCGATGGTTGCGTCGGCAAAATCGTCGATGCAACACTTGCTGCAGGTGGGTCGCTGGTGATCACCGCCGACCACGGGAATTGCGAGCAGATGATCAACCCGGAAACCGGCGGACCACACACCGCACACACGACCTACGATGTTCCGCTGATCGTCGTCG
>JAGQPO010001131.1 GCA_020426665.1 Planctomycetales bacterium | reverse complement strand
TTGGTTACATCAATTGGCGCGATCAATTGCGACCTATCCCAACAGGCTGCTCGACTGGGTTTTCATCAGGCTTTGCGGGTGCCAGGGAATTTGCAAGACGGCTTTGACCTGTTAACGCCGACCGGATTGTTGTCGTCCGCGTTCCTGGGACTTGATTGCATTCAATTGCTGGTGGGTGCGGCGGCGATCAACGAGAATTTTCGCAACGAGCCGTTTTCAACAAACCTTGTGCTGCGATTTGTCGCATCCAGCTTGCAGCGTCATCACCTGTTCGCCTGGTGGGCGCGCAGCCTGGCGGCCTTTACCCCATGGATGGCAACCTTCCAGTCGCACACCAATGCGGCGGACCTGGCGGCGGTGACCGAGCGAGACCGAGTGTTCGAACAAATCGAAGAAGGTGCCTTGGACCCGCGAGATTTGGTATGCAACCATATCCATGTCGACGACATTCGCACCGATCCGCTGGTGATTCAGCCGCGTCATGCCGGTCCGTTTGCGGCGGACGATCAGTCCGCCGACGCAAATCCGACGCAGCAGGCTCGGACGGTCGGCGAGATCCAAGATCGAGTTGCGGTGGCGGCCGGTCAAAAGTTGTCGAACATCGGAATCCGGCAGAATAAAATCGTGCTGCCGGTCATCGACACCCATTCCCTCGGTCAATTCATTCAATTGATGATGCTCTCGGCGGTGGTTCGACCGGCAATGCGCGGTGCTGACCATTTCCCAAGATGACGTTGCATGTGTGGTAGGAAAATGGTGGTAGGAAAATGGTGAACCAATCTAAAACCCCGCCAAAACCGGATTCCATGTTTTGATAGTTCACTACCGGAGTCTGATGCATTTGATATTCCTACCTCCATTTTCCTACCAAATTTCCGGAACGCGACCCAAAAACCAAGAAGACGCATCACTAGAACCTCGCCCACAACCCAGTGTGCCAAGCCCGCAATGCGTTGGAACCTGGAACCTGGAACCTGGAACCTGTAGCCTTGAAGCTGTCACGTGGAAGCTGGAACGTGGAACTTAAAAATCCTGGGTCTAAACCATGGGCGTGGTTTTGAGTACGCTTTGCGAGTCCGAAACCCGACCTTACCGCTGAAAAGATTGACGCCACGAAATGTCTGCAATCGACGATCTGTTCGCCCGGCTAAAAAACGAAAATCGCAAGGCATTGATGCCGTTCATTACCGCCGGCGACCCAAATATCGAAGCCACCGCGACAATTCTGGAGGGAGTTGCCGCGGCCGGGGCGGATCTGTGCGAAGTTGGAATTCCGTACAGCGACCCGGTCGCCGACGGCCCGGTGATTCAAGCGTCTTATCAGCGGGCGTTGGATCACGGATTCAAGTTAGAAGATGCGTTTCGCCTGGGGCGTGAGAAAGCTGCGGGATTGGCGATGCCGCTGGTGACGATGGTCAGTTATGCCATCATCTTTCGGGTAGGTCTGCAACAATTCGTCGACCGGGCCAAGGCGGCTGGGTATGCCGGAGCGATCGTTCCGGACTTGCTGGTGGAGGAAGCAGATGAGTTGTCCGCGATTTGCCGTGCGGCGGATTTCAGTCTGATCCAATTGGTCACGCCGACGACGCCGCGGGAACGCCAGGTGCGGATCGCCAATTCGTCGTCCGGATTCCTTTATTATGTTTCAGTGACCGGAATCACGGGCGAGCGTAATGAGTTGCCCCCGGATCTGATGGAAAGTGTCAGCTGGTTACGCAAGCAAACTGAATTGCCGATCTGTATCGGATTTGGAATCAGCGGTCCTGAAACGGCCGCCAAGCTGGCACCGGTGGCGGACGGATTGATCGTTGGATCAGCAATCGTCCGTCGCATCGCCCAGAATTCTGATGCGGGAGATGCGCGCGAAGCGGTAGCCGAATTCGTCGCAGAACTTCGCAATGCGATTGATTCGATTTCACCCGCGGCAACTTAGGTAATCTTTGCGGCTTTGCACGCTTGATTCGACGGCAAAATCCGAAAAAACCTACCTGCTCAGCGGCTGGATCGCCGAAATCTACAGCAACACCGGTCCGACACGGATTTTCCGTAGGCGTTGTGCCACCCGTGATGGAGAGTCCCGCGAACGTTGCGGGCGGCTCTTAATAACGTCACCGGCCGGAGCGATTTGGAACTGTAGGAGGCATTTCCCATGCGACGAAAGTATCTCGGATTGGCGATCGCTGCGATCACCGCTTTGGGGCCAGCTTCGGCCTTCGGCGGCGATAAAGAGATTGCCCAAGAAATCATGACCCGATTGAAGAGTAACCGTGACTCCGGTGCTCTCAAAGACTTTACGCTAGACATGAAAGTTGACCAGGGCATCGTCCTGTTCCGCGGCAGTGTCAGCAAGACCGAACAGAAACAGCTTGTTCTCGCAGCTGCCGAAGGCGTTGAGGGGATCACCAAGGTCGTCGACGAAGTCGCGGTCCAAGCTGTGCAACCGACCGAAAAGGTTGTGACACCTGAGCCGGCACTGCCAACAAATGCAAAAAGCGATCTTTCGCTTCGCACGATGTTGACCGCCGGACTGCAAACGCCGGCAAAGGCGCCGGTCATTGAGCCGGCAATGGAGCCAGTCATTGAACCGGTAATGGAAATCGCTCCCGGCGAAATCCAAACCACCGGCGCAGTTGAACTGGCTTCACCGGCCGGATTGAGCGACCAGCAAGTCGTCGCCGGAGTCGTCAAGGCTCTCGGAACGGCCCAGCAAGAAGGTCGTTTGAAAGGTTTTGGTGTCGATGTCCAATGCCAAAACGGTATCGTCTCGCTGAAGGGACGTGCCGGCTCGGACAGCCAACGAAACCAGATTGTTAGCATTGCCGAATCGGTTCCGGGTGTCCAAGGCGTCGATCAGTCGATCAACGTCATCGGCCAACCTGCCCCGTCGCTGGCTCAGTCCGGTGGCATTCCCGCGCAATTGGCTAGCACCCGAATGGCACCTGTCAGCGTGGATCAAGTACCCGCGATGGCAGTACCGCAACCGATGAACGGCCCCATGCCGGTCGCCCAAGTTGCTGCCCCAATGATGGGCGCCCCCATCATGGGAGCTCCGATGCAGGGAACCCCCGTCGCCATGAACTATGGCGGTGGAATGGGGGCTCCACACTACGACGCACCGAACCTGCCCAACTATGCATGGCCCGGTTACGCGTCCCACCCGAACTACGCTGCGTTGACTTATCCTCAACAATATAGCCCATCGGCGTGGCCTTACATCGGCCCGTTCTACCCCTACCCACAAGTCCCACTGGGATGGCGTAAGGTATCGCTGGAATGGGACGACGGATGGTGGTTCTTGGACTTCACCGATCGCTAAGTCGAATTCGGTACGAATTAGATCACCAGCCACAGTTCTGGAAATCGCTGCCGCGAGGGAATTCAACGTTCCTCGCGGCTTTTTCGTTTTTGTTGCGTTTGCTGGTCGATTCGAAAAGCTCGACAGCAATTGACATCAACCGACTCGCGCGAGCGTTCGGGC
>JAGQPO010001130.1 GCA_020426665.1 Planctomycetales bacterium | reverse complement strand
TCAGGTCAAGTGATGCCCCCAAACCGCCAAACGCCAACGAATTGAATCCGTGCCGGCCTCCGTCGAACGTAACCGGAGTTGTCAAGTCGGCGAAGTGCGTGATCACGCTTTCGTCCACGTTGATCACACCGCGCAGTTCGACTCCCAATAAGTCTTCTTGTGGGGCACGGAACAGTTCACCGCCGCCTTGTTCCCTTACGACGAAATCTCCGTTATCGGCCAAGACGTCAAAGGCACCGCCCGTGACCGGCAAATAAACGATAGACGTATGTGGGCCGGGCATGACGTGGATGCCTTGCGGAGCATACATTAATTGAATCGGATTTATTCCGTCGTCGATCACCGCATACAGAAAGTAATCACCGGCGGGCAATGTATCGGGTTGCCATGTGAGGGTTTGCCGGCCGTCGGTTTCCGTCAATTCATGCGCGATGCGGATCCCGTCAAAGCCTGAGGCGTTGGTATCGTAGAACAGTGAAACATTTGCGACGGAGTCAACATCAAACGCGTCGAAGGTGACCTCGACGGGCTGTCCACGATCGCCTCCCGAGAGTCCGACGATTTCGACGGTCGGGATTGCGTTTTCTGTGAACGCATTGAATCGCAAATTGCCCAGTCCCGTGTCATCGGCGAGGTCGATTTTCCAATCTCCTGATTCCGGGGAATCGATGATGACGACACGACGCGTTGGCAATGTCAAATCGGTGACGATGGCAATGTCTGACCGCCCGGAAAACTCCGCTTCAGTGATGGTTTCGCCGGAGGGAGTGGTCAAAACAATCGTACGCGGCGTTGGGCTACTGTCCCACTGGGCGGCAAGCAACGCCCACGGCGTGCCGGACTCGACCGGGAATAAAGCGCCGTTGCTGATCGGTTCGCCTTCGCCCGGCAGAGATTCGAAGGCTACGATTTCAGAAATTTCTTCGGCGCCGATGATGCCAAAACTGCCGTCGGTGTAGACACGGAATCCTAAGTTAAGGTCGCCAATGAGCGGAATACTGAACGTGTTCCATGCGGCAACAAAATCGTTGCCCGATGAAAAGTCGTTGGAGTAGTCCAACACGAATTGGCCGCTGACCGCGTTGATTCCGCCAATGAGTGGAATCACATCCGGCACACCAAAAGTTGCGTCGGCAAAGATGTGAAAATCAAGATTGGAGTCGGCGCGGAATGTACTGTTGGCGGTGATCAACCCGTCCAAAACATTTAGGTTTCCGCCTGCCTCCAAGAATCCTTCGTTCCAGTTCAATTCCACCTGACCGGTCAGCGTTGCGAGTCCGTTGGCGATCGAAAGGACCCCGGTAGTGTCCAAGTGGTTCTTGTCTAACATTCCGTTGACGGTGAATTCGACCAGACGACCACCGTACGTTCCGCCGGCCCAGCTCGGCAGCGTGAATGAAACCGACGGTCCGCCCGTCGCGGTCAATCCGCCGCCGAACGAAACCGGTGCTGGATCGCTGGAGGCGACGTGGTTCACACTTCCGTCGATTCGCTGTAGGAAAATCCCGGTGTTACCCAAAGGTTTGTTCAACGTCTCGGGGTTGGTCTCCGAAGGCGTCTCCAGCGAAATGCTGTTGAAGTTTCCGTTCAAAAAACCGACGGTTGCTTGAACTTCGATCCCGGTTGGAATGTCCAATGTGCCGCCGGCGACGATGGAATCCGCGGTCGTGTCAATGTCAACGAAGACATCTCGTAACGTCCAGAATCCAGGCACGATCGGTACTTCATCTACGGACAGGTGACCGACCAAGTCCAATCCTGCTTCTGATAAACCGATGTAGTTGTCACCGGTGAAATCGGCCGTTGCGTTATTGAGTTGCGGCAAGACCACGCGGCCTTGCAACCGCAGTTCTTTAGGAGGACCGGCAACGCAGACGGCGGCCAAGTCTGTCGCCTGTACTTCGAGAATGTTCAGCAGGTTCACTTCAAAGTCTGGGCCGCTGATCCGCGAGTCCGTTGACTGGCAGGTCAACGTGTCAATGACCGAATCAATTTCAGCTTGCCACTGTTGGATCGCTTCGCCGACACGCTGACGTTCGGACTCTGTGGTGGATCGGAAGATCAGCCGACCAGGGATGTCGGCATACGGCTGCAACTCAGGAGTGTTGTCGGTGACAAGTTGCGCTGCAGCAAGCCAAAAGAAATAATCCGAATCCGTGTGGAAATAAAATGGGTCGCTCAACCAATCGGTGTCGGGATATTCCGTAAAGGTGATGTCCGCTGGACGGAATCGTTTTTCGACCGGCTGTGTCGCAGGATCATCGTTGATCGTGAAATCCAACAGCACAGGGTATTGGTGATTGTGCAAAATCAATAGGTCGTCAAAGTCGGATCGGCGCCAAGAACCTTGGATGAACGCATCGCCGGCAAGGCTGACCGGGTCACCGTTGGTGATGTAATGCATGACGCGGTTGGCTCGCGTCGGATCGAATGCGTCAGCCGCCGCCTGTCCGATGGCCGGTGAGTTGAACGTGACGATTTGACCTA
>JAGQPO010001129.1 GCA_020426665.1 Planctomycetales bacterium | reverse complement strand
GACCGTCGGCATCAGTTTCTTCCTGGGGCGAAAAGCTAAATCGTCCGAAGGCTACTTTGCCGCGCACGGCCAGATTCCTTGGGCAGTCAACGGGGTTGCATTCGCCGGCGACTATTTGTCGGCCGCATCATTCCTGGGCATCTGTGGGATGATCGCTTCTTACGGGTACGACGGTTTTTTGTACTCGATCGGTTTTCTGGCCGGATGGATCGTCGCATTGTTTGTGATCGCCGAACCGATGAAGCGTCTGGGGCGATTCACATTTGCCGATGCGCTGGATGCGAAGTTTGATTCGCGTGGCATCAAAGCCGCCGCTGGCATCAGCACGTTGGTCGTCAGCGTGTTTTATCTGATTCCCCAAATGGTCGGCGCGGGGTCGTTGATTCAACCATTGCTGGGATTCCCACACTGGGTTGGCGTGGTGTTGGTAGGGATCGTTGTGATCACGATTGTGGTTACCGCCGGCATGGTTTCGACGACTTGGGTGCAATTTCTGAAAGGGTCGTTGTTGGTTGTTTTCAGCGCAGTGTTGGTGGTGTTGTTGCTGGGGCGCGGTTTTGTTGCCGATCCGAACGCGTTTGAAACGATCGGGCCGATATCGGTCGATGAAGCAGCTCAAGACGTCATCGATGGGCGCAAGGTGATCGCCGCAGATGATGGTTGGGAAGCTCACGAAGACTTGATCCGATTATCGCGCGGCGATGGAGTTGGTTTCGACATCTTTCATGTGCAACCCGCTGCCGATGGACAAGTGATCCTGCGTCAGGCCCAGGCGATCACCAAAACGGCTGACGGTTCGATGATCGATGGCGCTCCTCTGGGCCGCGAAGAGGGACAAAAGGAATTGATGCCTGTTGGCACCATCGCAAACTTGCCCGGCGGTAAATCGGAAACGGGTGCTCTAGGGCCGGTCAGCTTTTTCACGACGCTGGGAGACAGCGAAGTCGTGTTGTGGCGCAGCGATAAACTGGTCCAGCACGCAGACGGCGACAAATCGACGGTGTATTACCAGAAACTGACGTCGGGCCAGGAAGTGCTTCGGCCGGGCGAACACCCTAAGTTCGCCGGGATCCGTAAAGAAGCGTTAGTCGGCAAGTTGAATTTCTTGTCATTGATGCTGGCGCTGTTCTGTGGCACGGCATCACTGCCGCATATTTTGATCCGCTATTACACGGTAAAAGACGGTGCGGCTGCGAGAAAAAGCACCATCGTCGGTATCGCCTCCATCGGTTTCTTCTATGTCCTGACTCTGTACCTTGGCCTGGGGGCGATGACCAGCGGTGCGATGGATTTGACCGACAGTAACATGGCGGCTCCGCTGTTGGCACGTAGCATCAGCACATGGTTGTTTGCGATTATTTCCGCGATCGCATTCACGACGGTCCTGGGAACCGTTAGCGGGTTGATCTTGGCCAGCAGCGGCGCGGTTGCGCACGATTTATTGGTCGGCGTGATGGGAGTGCAGTTGACCGAAGACAAGAAGGTTCGCATCGCAAAAATCGCGGCGGTCGTCGTCGGGCTGATCGCGATCGTCTTGGGGATTCAATTCAAAGAATTAAATGTCGGTTACTTGGTCGGGTGGGCGTTCAGTGTTGCGGCAAGCGCCAATTTGCCGGCGCTGGTGATGTTGCTGTTCTGGAAAGGAACGACAAAAGCAGGCATCGTTGCCAGTGTCTTGGTTGGAATGATCAGTTCGCTCGGTTGGATCTTGTTGTCCAGCGACACGTACAAAAGTGTTTACGGCTGGGATCCGGATCTGGCCTACGCGCCGTTCAGCCAGCCTGGGATCGTCACGATCCCCTTGGCGTTCGTGACATTGATCGTGGTGTCATTGATGACTCAGCCGAAGGAAACGCCTGGTGCGTGATGGCCACGCTGAATCACCGGCCGGCCCTGACTTAGGTTAGACGCTACGGTGCCAAGTGCTGGGTCTCAAGTTGATTTTTGAGATAGTTGTTGATCACTCCGCGATCAGGCGATTTGATTGCGGAGCGATCATCGACTGTGAATCATTCGTGTAGGGGCACTGCTTCCTTTGAGGAAGTTAATCAACGGTGGTCGCGGCACCAGTCTTTGGTATGAACGCCGCTACGAATCCGCCATTCCCTTAGCTCCGCCAACAGGCGTTCTTTGTGCTGCCCAGCCGACGGGTTGTCCCACAAGTTATCCAATTCATTGGGGTCGGCGACCAGGTCAAACAACTGTCCGTGAGGTTCGTCCAGGAAGTGCACGAGTTTGTGGGTTTGGTCGCGAACCATGGTCATGAATTCGCATCTCGTCAGCACTCCGTCCTTGACTTGTTCACAGTAAACGTAGGGTCGCCCCTGGTACGTTTCTGGTGAATCAAAAGCATCGGACAGCGAGATGGCTTCCAGGTCCGGCGGAACTTCGATTCCCGCCCACTGCAGAATCGTCGGCCCAAGATCCATTTGCTGAACAAGTGCCGAGACCGACTTGCCTTGTGCAAACCGATCGGGTGCCCAGACGATCAATGGGACACGAGTGATTTGTTCGTACATCGTCCACTTTTGACTCTGGCCGTGATCGGTCAAGCAGTCGCCGTGGTCGCTGGTGAAAATAACGATGGTGTTATCGCCGTACCCGTTGGATTGCAGCGCCGCCATGATCTCGCCCACTTTGTGATCAATCATGGTCACGTTCGCCAAGTAAAACGCGCGTTGGCGATGCCGTTGTTGGTGGCTGACTTCCAGCGGCATCACAACGGAATCGTGGTCGATTTCGGAGTTGTGAACACGCAATTCCTTCAGCGCCGGCGGCTGGTCGGCTAATTCAGCCGTCGTCACGGGCAACAGAGGCAACTCCTTGTGCAGATAGGGCTCGCTGTAGGCGGGGACCGGGTCGTAAGGCGGATGCGGCCCAGGAAACCCGATTTGCAGGAACAGCGGATCTTTCTTGGGTGTTGTTTCGATCCACCATTTCGCCATGTCACCGACAAAAAAGTCCGGATGAGTATCCTCCGGCAGCTCCCAATCGAATGCACCCAATGCTTCGTTGTAATGGGGCAGCAGACGGTACTGCTGGCGCTGCTGTTTCACCAACCCGCGGAATCGCAACGCTTTGTCCCATTCGTCAAAGAAGTAACGGCCTTCTAAGTAACGGTCTTTGTTTTCGACGACAAATCGTTCGTGGAAACCCAGTTCGGTCAAAAACGGCCAAGTGTGCATTTTGCCGATGTTTGCACAGTAATACCCAGCATCATTTAACCGCTGGATCCAACTTTGGCGCCATCGATCGGCGTTCTTCAAAATCCCCGTTGTGTGGGGGTAGTACCCTTTGAATAAACTCGCCCGTGCCGCAGCGCAGGACGCGGCGGTGACGTGACATTGTTCAAAGGAAATGCCTTCGCGAACCAGTCGGTCCAGGTTGGGGGTGTCGACGTGTGGGAAGCCCAACGCAGCGACCGTATCGTAACGCTGTTGGTCGGTGATGATGAAAATAATGTTGGGAGGTTGCACGTCGGGCCGTTTTGAAATTGGAGGGACGGAAGTTACCCATTGTGAAAAACGGCCGCTGATTCCGCTACGGAGGAGGGGCACATTCGACTTGAGTCAAAGCGAAAATTTTTCTACTGTTCGCACTCATCCGCTCTGCAACGTCGATTTGCGGGCTGATTACCGCATTGCTTGACCCGTGCGAACGATTCAAAGGAGTGATCGTCATGGCTTCCCCAAATTGGTACCGCAATTTTGCTTCAGCATGTGGAATTGCGCTTGCGACCCTGTTTTTCTCTGTCAGCTGTTGTGACTCCGGGGCGTTTGCCCAAGAAAGCAACTCGGTCGTCGCCGTCGTCAACGCGGATCCGATCACGCGGCAAATGCTGTCCACCGCCACATTGGAGCGATACGGCGAAACCGTACTGGACAATGTGATCATCAATCGGCAACTGATTTTCCAGGCATGCCAAGAGCGCGGCCTGGAAGTCACCGAAGCCGAAGTGACACAGGAGATCAGCCGTCTGGCAACGAAATTCGGATTCAGCGTCCAAGATTACTTGGGATTGCTGCAAGAAAAACGAGACATTGATCCCGGCCAATACGGTCGCGAAATCGTATGGCCGATTTTGGCGCTTCGAAAGTTGGTCGCCGACCAAGTGGAACCGACTGAGCAAGAGTTTAACGAAGCCTATCTGTCCGAATATGGTGAAGCCGTCAAATGCCGCATGATCATG
>JAGQPO010001128.1 GCA_020426665.1 Planctomycetales bacterium | reverse complement strand
GTCATGCACAGCATGACCTACTCGCTCCAAAGTCAGTGAACGCGGATAGACGCTAATTCTGATATTTCCTCAATTTTAGAAGAATTCACCGGAGGCTTCAGCCGTCTCTGTCGCATTGGACAACAAGCGAGATAGACCACTACAAACTCCATGAAAATTCAAAGTCCTAAAGATGCACAGAACCATCGAACAGAAACGAAGAAGGATGACAGTATTGGTTCCCAAGGTTTGGCCCAATTCGTTTCGCAGCTTTTTTCGCCATCAATTGGTGGTGGCTGGGCTCCTTGACGTCAAAAAACTAACGGCGACGATGCTGTTGGTTGCTTTCTACTGTGGTTTTGGCAGCTCCTTACACGCAGGAGTTGTGGTTTACTCCTCCGGCGGCTATCCCATCGTTGCAGTTGGTGCATCGGACTCCAATGGCAGCACTCAGCCATTCATAAATGGATACTCCGCGACCTTGGAGAATAGCATCCCGCTACATAGACCGCTCGACTATAACGATGGGGCGGCACACGCTTTGGCTGTCGCTGATTTCAGCGTCGCTGGCCAAGAGACCGTATTTGATTTCTCGTTCGCGCTCAACCGAACAGGGAACATTCGTAGTTATGCGAATTTATACGGAAGGATGAGGATTATGAGCGACACCGACACCAATTACGTGATCAGTGGGTTGTTTGACTCCAACTCGATCAGTAGTAGTGAATTGGCGTATTTCAGCAGCATATTAACTGAGAAAGACTCGATCAACGGTGATACGGTTGTTTCTGAATCAACACAGCGGTCGGAGTCAACGAGCGCTGAGACTTTCTCTCTAGGGGGATCTGGCGGAGACACTCTAAACGATTTGACGGGATCGCTGTTCGGAACATTAAAAGCGGGAGTCGAGTATGTTTGGGAATACTATGCGTCGATCGAAGAGCAAGGATTAAACGGACCTTCCGTCGGGGCCGAGGCGTCGGGTGGAATTCGACTTGTCCTCGGTGGTGACTTGCCTGAGGCGACCACGGTGACCGCATCAACGACGGTTGATTCAGGCACGTTGGTTGAAGTCAACGGATATGATGCGTCCAGTCCCACGCCGGGAGGAGTGCGGGTCGAGTTTTCCGACGTATCCGAGAATAATCAACCGCTCGATATTTCCTATAGTACTGTCGATCCGTCGTTAGTGGACCGGCTGTCGAGTTTCACCATCCCGGGAACGCTTCTTCAGTCTTGGGACTTTGACTTCGGAGCCGAGCTAGCCGGGCCGGCGCTGATCAGCTTTGCGTACGATGAGGATCTGCTTGGTGCTGGAGTAGACGAAAACAACCTCTCCGTTTTTCACACATTCGGTGATGGATCGGGAAGCGAACTCCTTCAGCCAATATCGATCGATACTGTCAACAACATCTTGACGCTAGAAGTGGATAAGTTTTCTACGTTCGATCTGGTGTTGTCGTCGCCCTCCACAACCGCTGTCGTCCCCGAACCGGCATCGTGTCTCACTTTTGCCGCACTGGCCCTGTGCGTCACTGTAAGTCGACGCGGGCGTGGGCGATTCCGTCAAAGAAAGTAAAAGCCTCGCGAGTTAGCCTTCGGTAGGATGGAGCAACTGCTGTCGTGTAACATGGATCGCATCTCCACAGAATCGACGAATCGCAGGTACATTTATGTTGGGACTAGGATTGGTGAGCCACTACAGGGAAATCGACCTCACTTCGACGCATCCCAAGGCCGCCGAGGGCTCTACCCGCCATTGGCCCGTGATCATTGATGGCTGAGTCGAATCAAACGGACGTCAAAGACGCGTTTCTCCGACTCATGCAGGCCGAGTCGGATGAAATCCGAAGTGCTTTGCTTGCTGATTTAGGTCATCGCGACCCGGAAATTGCCGGCGCGGTGCGAGAGCTGATGGTGGCCAACGCAAACGCTTCATTCTTGGATCGCCCTCCAGCATTGGGTCCGGACAAAATTGAGTCCGATTCATTACTCCCGGCCGAGGTCGAACCGCAAAACCACACGCTTGGAAATTCGAAAACGGCCCACGTCGGTAAGTCTCAGGGCCTGGACGTGCAACGCATCGGCCCCTATCGGATTCATGAACGGCTCGCCGAGGGCGGGATGGGGATCGTGTTCGCTGCCGAACAGACGGAACCCGTCCGTCGAAACGTAGCGATCAAAGTGATCAAACCTGGAATGGATTCCAAGCAAGTGATCGCTCGCTTTGAAGCCGAACGTCAAGCACTTGCCTTGATGGAGCATCCCAACATCGCCAACGTCATCGACGCCGGCACGACGGAAAACGGGCTGCCGTTTTTCGTGATGGAGTTGATTCGCGGGATTCCAATCACACAGTATTGTGACCGCGCGAAGATGTCGATTCGCGGGCGCGTCGAACTGGTTCGCTCCGCATGTGCCGCGATCCAACACGCACACAACAAGGGAATCATTCATCGGGATATCAAGCCGGGTAAC
>JAGQPO010001127.1 GCA_020426665.1 Planctomycetales bacterium | reverse complement strand
TGTTGATGAAAATCAGGCATCGCACGGTTCCGCTAAATCTAGGTTCACGGTCGTCTTTGCACACGCACTCACGGATCGGATCCGGGTGAGTTGCCAACGACATTTGAATCTGTAAAGAACGGTTTCCGCCAAAACCGACCCATCACACACAGAGTTTCAGCGGAATGCGGTATTGAATCAACCCCCTGCCTAAGACGCGCGATGTACCGACCAACCGAGTTTGACGAAGCAGAACGCAGCTATTTAACAAATGGATTGGCGTGCACCGCCGAAGGATTGGAATTGCTTTTTTTTCCAGCCAACGCCTCTGCCGACGCGGAGTTTTTGATCCATTTTGCAAGGTCATCCGCGGATCGATATCCGACCAGATCACCAACTTTCCGACCGTCCTGTAATAAAATCAGCCGCGGGATGTTGGTCACACCGTATCGGCTGGCCATCTCAGGACGCTCATCCACATCGATCTTGCGGATCTCGACCGGCAAACTGGATCGTTCTAGTTTGCGAAGTTCTTTGTCGACCATTCGGCAAGGCGGACACCAGGGCGCACCGAATTTCATCAGCACCAGTTCCGATCCGTCAGATTCAATCAAACCGGAATTTAGGTTCGATGGTTCATCGCTACGACTCGCTGACGTTGGTGTTAACGCCCCATCAATGTCCGAATCCTGAGACGCTGTCGTGGAAAAGCCGATATCTGCTAACCCCTTGAAATCAACCGACAAACACAAAAAAGTAAGGCAGCCAATCGAGACGAGCGCTAAAAGGATGAAGTATTTCATGACACGAACAATCTTGAAGGTTGGAACGAACGTTTCGAATCCGTCCGAAAAGCCACTTCTATCACAGGACTCTACGCCACGCTTCCGAGCCAGCCTTTGAGAAATGTCTGTGCTAGAGAATCATCCGCCAATGACGAAATCTGACATCAATCTACGAATGTTGATCGGCGGACAACCGATCACCCCAAAAGAGCCCGTGCGGTTGTCTCCTTATCCGGAATACCGCGAAGATAACCAGTATGCCGATTACGCGGAGTGCACGAACCCTGTGGCGAGCGGTCAACGGACGGGCGAGTCGCATGAGATTG
>JAGQPO010001126.1 GCA_020426665.1 Planctomycetales bacterium | reverse complement strand
CTCTATCCCCTGAGCTACGCGGGCGTGTGTGATTTGATGTTTAGGAATCGTCGAAAGTCTTGACCACTTCCGCTACCATCGAATCCCTCATTCTCTGTTGGAGCACAGCATTAGCGTTGTTTTAGCTTGGCGATTGGACAAGGAAAACCTGGGGCCGCCCCATCCGGTTTTCTTTACGCTGAATTCTCCACATGCGGCGCGCCAGTCCGTCATACTGGGGGGATTCCGTAGGACACTGCGGGAAACAATCTCCGCGGTTGCACGCTCTGCGGTTTCGGCCGGCGCCCCCGACCAAGATCCGACGGGCCCGGAGATTTGTGATTGATTAACGAGAATCGTCTTTGGGAGACTAGAGAGTGACTGGAAAATATCGTTCACCATTGCTGTCCCTCTTTTTTCCACTGGTGTGTTTCGTCGTGGGACTCGGTGTTGGCAGCGGTCAGCCGGCGAAGGCGCAAGATTCGGCTGTTTCCGATCCCGAACGTGCGACCGCTGAAAAGTTTTTGGAAGTCCTTAAACGCCGCCCCCGACCGGGAACCGCGCTGGACCGCGTGTATGGGTATCACGTCCAGAACGGATCGTTGGACGAATTCATTGAATCGCTGGACGTTCCCGACGATGCGCCGGGAGCAGGTGAACTTCGGATGATTCTGGGATTGCTGCAATCCCAACGTGGCCACGAAGCACTGGCCGCCGAAGCGTTTGCGAAAGCCGAGACGTTGTTGCCGGGCGACTATGCGGCAAGCTATTTCTTGGGTCACAGTTTGCTGGCCGTGGGCAAAACAGAAAACGCTGCCGACGCACTTGAACGCGCGATAGACCGTCAACCGGCTCGGAACGAAGCGTTGCCGATCTTCACGGAACTTGGTCGGCTGTACGGGCGCGCCGGACAATCGGAAAAGGCGCTTGAGGTCTGGAAGAAACTGGAAGCACTGTTTCCCGGCGATGTACGGGTCGGCGGTCAAATCGCGACGACGCTTGTTGAAGAAGGCAATCTGGAAGAGGCTCTTGCACGTTTCGAACGTCTGTCAGAGTCCGCGCCCAAGGATGACGACAAGATCGCGTTTGCGGTCCAAGCCGCCGAGACGCGACGACGGATGGGACAGACGGAACAGTGCACCGAAGCTCTGGAAAAAATTCTTTCGCGGTTGCGCCCCGGCAGTTGGTTGTACAGTGACGTTCGCCGCCGGATCGAAGAGGGGTTCTTGAAGTCCGGCGACTACGACGCGCTTGCCGATTACTACAAAGAGAAGTTGAAGCAGACGCCGGACGAATTGGCACTACAAGTCCGCTTGGGTCGGATTCTTGTGTCGGCACGACGATTGGACGAGGCCGCCGAGACCTTGTCCCAAGCGGTCCAGCGGGCACCCGATGACGCCGAAGTGCGATTGGCGCTGATCGATGTGCTGGTCAACAAAAGTGACATGGCTGCCGCGGCCGAGCAGTTTGCGAAGCTGGCCGAACAAGATCCCGAAAACCCCGACTACCTGTTGCGTTGGGGACAGGTTTTACTGGACGACGAAAAACAGCAACTCGCCGACCGCCACAAGGCAGCTGCCGACGTTTGGAATCGGTTGGCTGAAGCACGAACCGACGATGCCGTCACCCTTTCTCAAATCGCCGATCGCATGCGTCGAATCGATCGAAAAGATGACGCGATCGCGCTGTATGAACGAGCGATCAAGGTCGACCCCGAGTCACCGCAGTATCGCGAATACTTGGGCGAGTACTATCACCAGCTGAATCGAATCGACGATGCGATCAAGACTTGGGAATCGATTGCCCAGGGCGATCGACGCAATCGCGATTCATTGGTGCGACTTGCCGAAGTCTATGGAACATTCAAACAAAACAAGCGATCACTCGATGCATGGCGTGACGCTGCCGAATTAGACCTGACGTTTCCTCAAGAATTGCGATATGCCCAGATCCTGAGAGATGCGACTCAGTTCGATGACGCGATCAAGCGGCTTGATGCGGCCGAAAAAATCGCCGAAACGCCCGACGAGCACGAACAGTTGCTGAAGGAACGAATCGTTACCTACCAGAAAGCCGGCACGCTTTCGGAGCAGATTGCTGAGTTGGAATCGGCCGATCCGACCGCAGACAACCTGCGAGTTCTGGCGATGATGCATTCGGCGGCGGGCCAATTGGTTGATGCCGCCAAGGCAATCGACCAAGCCGTTCAGAAAAAGCCAGAGGACCCAGACGTGCTGCTGGTCGCCGCCGAGGTATTCGAGCGGCAAAACCGCTTCGCCGATTCCGCCGAGATTTTCCAGAAACTTGCAACGGTCGATGGACGGTTTCAAACCAATTATTTGCAACGGGTTGCTGATTTACAGATGCGACTTGGTCAAGTTGATAAGGCGCTGGAAACTTGCAACGCACTGATCGACGTCAACCCCGCCAGCCCGGAGTCGTATCAATTCTTGGCACGGCTGGCTTTTCGCGCCAGCCGCGACGACGAAGGCATCACGGCATTGCGGCGTGCCATGAGTATAGCTCCGCGCGACAACGGACCGCGGCGCATGCTTGCCGCTTCGTTCGCCGATCGATACCGCACCGAAGAAGCGATCGAGCTGTATTGGCAAGCGATGCGGTATGAGAGCAAGGCGGACGGTCGAATCGGATTGGTCAAACAACTGGCCCCGCTGTACGATCGCAAAGGTGAGATCGACGAATTGATCCGGCGGATCGGCGAACTGACACGCGACGACATTGATACGCGAACGGTCCAGTTGATGGTTTCCGCGGCGCATGAGTCGGTCAATGACTTTGGCGCCGCCCGACAAGCCGTCGACCAATTGTTGGCAAGTCAACCGCGAGACGTCACGCTGCTGGAAACGGTTGTTCGACTCAGCGATGCCGCCGACGACGTTTTGGCGGCCGCTGAATTCCAGGAACGAATCGTTGCATTGGCCGACACCCCGGAGAATCGGTTCAAGCTGGTCAGCCTGCAATTGGATGCCGAAATCATCGACATCAAAACGGCCCTCCGCGAACGCGTTTCATTCGCTGCGGATCCTGATCGTTTGGGATCGATGGTGCAGTCGGCAATACGGCGGGGCGACCGATCGACCGCCATCGCCATCTGCGAAGAAGCGGTTCGCCGTGACGGCAGTCTGTGGGACATGAAATTGAAACTCGCACAGTTGTTGTTATACGAAGACGATGATTCAGACGACGAGAGCGATACCGAGGAAAACGCGTATCCCAAACCACACCAACGCGCGATCGAATTGGCACACGAGATTCGCGAGTTGAATTTGCCAGTTGACGCTCGACCACCGGCGACGGCAAAACGCTCCAGCGGTTCCGGATCCCGGCCGACCAGTTCCGTCATCTCCCCACGCTCCTGGGGCAACAGTTCCTACACCCTTGCGCGAGCCTATCGACTGGGGCGTTACGGGAGCAGCAGCTACTCCAGTTCGTCTTCGCAATACTATCCGCCGGACCCCTCGTCGTTCGGGCACGCCAAGATTTTGGCCACCGCGACAGAAATGGTTGCGATCGCCAAGCGGTATCCGACGGACGAAGCGCGAACCAAGATTCGCGAACTGATCGACCAGACACTTTCGCTGCCGCCGGTCGACCAGATTAACGACGCGAATTTGATATGGGAACAACGTGCGTTGGAATCGACTTTCGGGTACATCAATTCGACATCATCGTCGTCGACGCCGACAACAGACGAACAAAAGCAACTGACCGAACAGCTGAATTGGCGACTCGCGGAATTGGACCCGAAGAACGGCGAGAGTTACCTGCGCAACATGTTGGTCTTCCGCGCCCGCGCCGCGGCCAATCGTTCGACCAAAGAAAATGGGCAAGACGAGTCGTCCGGTGCAAAAGCCATTCTTGAGCCAAAACAGCTGGAACTTGTGATCAGTCTGTACAACGAAGCCCTTGCATCCAGGTCGGACAACACAGCACAAGCATCTGCATCTTGGGCGACATTGTCCGACTACCGCACCATCCTTTCCGTTCATTTTGACCAGTCCGGCGACTCATCTCGGGCGAAAGAATTTGCGCTTCAGTCGCCCCCCGACGATGCATCGCTGGCTGAGATCATCAGTGCGATGTCATATTATTTGAACCTGAATCAGGTTGAGCCGGCCGACGCGCTGGTCGATCGGTTGTTGCCATCGGTTCGGCAAGACGACAGCGGAGCGGCAACTTCGTCGAACAGCATTTCGGGCATGGCGGGGCGATTGTTGACTTCTGGAACAAGTGGAGACAAGTTTGTTGATCGGCACCGTCTGGAACTACTCGACGCGGTACTGGCACAGGCGATCAAAAGCAGCACCTCGAAAAGAGGTGGCACAAGCAGCCTGAGCGATGGCACGATCAGCACGTACGTCCGCAATGCCCAAAACAGTTATTACTCGTTTCAAATCAAGGCACCACTTTCAACGGAATTATTAAACCAGGACGTCGTC
>JAGQPO010001125.1 GCA_020426665.1 Planctomycetales bacterium | reverse complement strand
TCAATCACAGACTACATTCCAGATTGTAATTCCTTCGTTTTTTGTCCCCCATTCTTCTTAGAAAGATCTCAATTCAGCAAATGTGGAATGGCTGAGTCCTCTTCCAGTTGGCGGAACAAGTTATCGGGACACGTTGACACATCAGCTTTGCCAAAAGACTTTAGGTTCCCTAAAGATGACGCAGGAAATTACGGTCGAATCGCCCGTAGTCTTGCCCGTCGACATCGCCATCTCCATCGGAATCCAAATCGGAATTGTAGCTCGAATTTCCAGATGATTTCATAAAGCTCAATCCAAATCGCCCGTAGTCCTGCCCGTCAACATCGCGATCTCCATCCGTATCACCAAACAGTCTGAAAAAGAGATCCTCTGCTTGTTCTCCATACAGGAAGTCACTCGCCATCAAAGTCCCGACCGCATTCCGCGTGGATTGAGCACGAACGCGTAACCGATAATTTCCATCGTCTAATGAAGTCGACTGCCCTTCTATTCCAATTCGTGAACTCGTCGAAGCTCCGGAAAACGTTAATTTCACGACCGTCTTTCCGGCAATCTCAAAGGGTATCGCAACGACATTGCCCACAGAAATTCCTGATCCGGTATTCGTCAATTCGAACGCAGTTTCCAGCGTTGAGCGATCGAGGAGCGTATTGAAATGAATAGTGATCGACGTGATCTGCGAGCGGCTCACTCCGCCGTCATTGATGACGATGTCTTCGATTTGGGGCGCGATGTCGGGCAGGATCGTCACCTGTCCATCTTGTCCCGTCAGTGTTTGCCGACCTTCGTTGAGCCGACTGATGGTGACTTGTTGCGCCGTCGTTGCGTTCGTATCCAACTGGACGAAAGCGGTTCCGATGGCTGTGGCAGCAACGTCAAATTCGATATTAAGCAAGACTTGACTCAATTCAGTCACTGGCTCGGCGGATGAGGCTGAAACGGTTAGCGTCCCTGCATCGTTGTCGACTTTGACTTCGAGAATCCAACCACTCAGTTGTTCAGCGAGACGAACGGCCGACGGATCGAGGCTGAGTTTGCTGGCGTCATAATTGATTCTAAAATCAAACGCCAATAGCCCAGTCTGGGTGTTGTCAATGGTTGCGGTGACGAGCGCCTTGCCGCCCGCGATCGCATAGGTGTCGGACAGCGTCACGGTCGGATCTACACCCGTCTGAACAAGCGCTGCCAATCCGTTAGGCACTTGGGGAAGCTCAGGAACGGGATAGCCGACAACGGCACGAGCCAACAGGGACGGATCAGCGTTGGATATCTTGTCATTCGCAATCGCTCCGATCAGATGCGGATCCACTAAGGGGTAGTTGTCAAAGCCGGTATCGGAGTCCCCGAAAAGCTCGTTCCGATAGACTCTCGCGACAAGCGACGCGTCAAGCCCACTGTAGGATCGATCTCCAGTCGCATCACCAAGAAGCGAGGTTTTCTGGAGTGCGATGTCACCGACCGTTTCGATTTGGCCACTGTTCACCGAAACGTCGATTATCTCAATCGCTCCTGATGCTCCGTACGGTGCGTCCGAGGCGACGGAGGCTGTCAGTGAAAACAGGGCGACGTCTTGCTCGGAGAGTTCCTCGGTACCCCAGGCATACAACCGCAAACGTCCCGGCTCCACCGTGCGCGATTCGAGATTCCATCCGGCGGGACCGATCGCCAAGTTGTCTGCCAATGAGACTGCGGTGATCGCCAATAGCGTTGGTTCATAAACCAAGTCGAGCGTGACGGCCAAAACTCCATCCGCATTGTTAATACGAATCGGAAGTGAGATGTCTGTCGTGTCAGCCGGCGTCAAATCAATGGGCTGTCCGGGCGCCCGCACGATGTCGCCAACCGAAATGATTCGAACATTTCCATAATCAACATCAAAGCTGTTCGTGTATGGATCACCAACGGTTTCATCGCCGTTACCGTCCAGTAGACCACCTTGAGTATCGACGATCGAATTTGGTCCGCTGTTCAGGACAACCGTAAAGGTCTCGCCGCCGACCATGTCACTCAGGATGCCGCCGGTCTTGATGAACCGTACGTGTCGGCCGTCTTCGTCAATGATCGCTGATCCGCGCACAGGCTGACTCGATCCGTCAAGAACCACCAAGTCAGAAGGATCTACTGTTCCACCACTCAGGGCGCTATCGTAAAGATTGAACCTGGAAACATCGATTGGGCGATTGAAGGTAAGTGTGAACCCACTCGGATTTGGCTCTAACGACTCGATCGAGAGTGGCGCGGTCGTCACGGATACGCCAAGACTTTCGCTAACGGAACCGCCGTCTCTGTCGACGACGCGCAAACTCACCGGTATGGTCTGCCCCACTAAATCATTCCCGAACACGTGCGTTAGCGTGACGTTACGGGATGAACTCCGGATCACCTGGTCGCTGTCGTCTCCGTCGCCGTTCCAGTCGACGAATATAGTCCAAGGTGCATCTTTGCCAGGATCAACAATCGTCAACTCTCTCACATAGGCCACTCCGGCGATCGCGTCACGGTGTGCATCAAGTGAGATCGAGGGTGCAACATTGGTAATCTCGACCGAGGCTTCGGTCTCGACTGACCCTCCATCTTTATCTTCGATCCGAATGCGAATTGTCTGTTGGGGCTCTACAGCGAGAAAACTGCCGGGAATGGTTACCGTATTCAAACTGCTCCGGAATACTTCTCCGAGATCCGCGAAATCCCCGTCATTGTTGAAGTCGAAGCTGAACCGAAGGCTTGAACTGTCGATGGGAGAGGCATCGGAAAAATCCGTCAGTGATAACTCAACGGCTGAACCTTCGTTGACGTGAAACGCAGGTGGTGTGGCAACTTTCGGTGACTCATTCAAGATCGTGACCGAGGTCCTGCCGGCCAACAGTTCACCAGCGACACGGTGATTCAGTTTGACAATGACAGTGAAATGACCGTTATCTCGATAGTTGTGTTCGATCGAGAGAGGGTTGCCAATGGCCAGCAGTGAGATTTGTGCGGGATCAAGTGACGTTTCCGTCTGGTCTCCCCAGGCAATCTTCATCCCCAAAACATCGGACTCGGACACACCGGCGAGTTCAGTTAGATCCAGGCGGAAGTTTGCGGTATCGGCCTCATACAGTGCAAAGTCTTCAACCAACGCGGGTGTAAAGGAGACGTTGTCGATTCCAGTGCGATCCATGGCTGCGATATCCGCATCAAATCCCAGGCGAATCGTATGGGCGTTACTGAGAAGTGTTCGCCACTGATTACCGGAAATCGTTTTATCCTCGCTTGGGGAACTGGTTTTGAATTCCCAATCCGAAGGTTGTAGCCGCTGTCGGTAGGTCGTCCATTCTCGGTTGGGTGCCCCAACGTCAGCCACCACGACGCGAGTTATTCCATCAATCGTTCCCTCAATTTCCAGGATCCCCCAGGCATCATCACTGACAGCAGTGGAAAGTAATTTGGCATCGAATTGAAGTAATGAACCGTCAAAATCGATCAGATTTGCCGTGATCTCTGTCGGCACATTCAATGCCGAGACGGTTTGTGCAAACGATTCGGAAACGACCATGTACCCGTCATCGACGCCGCCGTCGGCGACATGATCGATTTGCAATTGTCCGTTAGGTTCGACCGTCCAGCCGGTCAAACGCCCGATTCCCAAACCCGTCAATTCGACGCCAGGCACATGAAAGGTTAGCGGAGGTGTCGACACGGATTCGGCGCCTTCGTCATCCGTTGTCACTGCCGAGACGGTGTACGTTCCGCCAGCGTCAAAGGACAAGGATGTGTCAAAGGACTCGCCGCTGCCGACCTGCAACTCGGTGGCCGTCGTCGACGATGACAGGCGGACAATGTTGAGTCGCGTGCGGAGCGAACCACGATCATCCACCGCCGGATCGGTTGCGGATCCCGATATCGGAATGAGATTTCCCAATTCCACGACGGAGCCCTGGGGACTTGCCGAACCCAGCGGTCCACTGAGCGGCCCGATCTGTGGTGCTTGATTTCGTACCGACAGGATGCGGGTTGCCGTAACGACACCGAAACCGTCGTCCACTTCAATCGTCGCAGAGTAAATACCATCATCGGTGGGCGTCCATTGAATCTGGGCGGTACCCTGTCCGCTAAACGTTGTCGTATCGAGGGCGGCACCATCCTTGGACAATTGCCAAGTGATAGAATGTCGACCAGCAGCCGCATCGATCGGGTCTCCCGAGATGATCGCCTGCAAGGTGATCGGAGTTCCCTCCTCAGTGATGGTTGGGTCCACAAATGCCAGCGACGGCAGCTCATTCTCGATCCGTAAAGTAGTGGTAACCGATGGTGCCGGAGTCGTGCTTGTATAATTTCCGTCATCGAAGACTCGCATCCGCAGGGTAAACGCCTGCTGCACAGTGGCGATGCCCCAAGTCTGCAAGGTCGTCCACGGCACCTGCAAATCCGGATCAGCCGCCAATCCCAGCAATTGATGGACCCCTTGCTCATTGGGGTCCAAGAAGTCGCCATCTTGATTGAGATCGATGTCCCAAAAGAACTGAAGTTTCGACAAATCCAGTGGCGCATCGAGAGCAAAGCCATCAAGTCGAAGTGAATCGCCTTGACGAATCACGTATGGGCCACCACTGGCGAGACTCGTAGGCGGACTGTTGTTGACGGTGAAGTTATCGATAGTTTTGCTGTCGGTTCCGGCATTGGCTGACGTGCTGTCTTGAACGGTGATCTGGACTCTGTAACTTTTGCTTTGAGCGTAGGTGTGTGGTACCCGAAGCGATCGTGATCCAGGAGCGAGTGTCACCGTCTGGGGTTGATCAGAAGTGCTATCGAGGTCCCAGTCGATGGTCACCGTCAAGGGATCGAGGACGCCCGGATCGGTAAATGTCGCCGTC
>JAGQPO010001124.1 GCA_020426665.1 Planctomycetales bacterium | reverse complement strand
CATCACTCAGTTTTTGCTTCAAACCGACCATTTGTTCGTCTTTTTTTCGATGGCGGTGGGCTACGGTTTCACGATCGCAGCGTTGATGATCCCCGCGCTCAGCGAATTCGATGTGTCACTCGAGCGAGATCGGGGGACCGAGGGAAATGGCTGATTGAGCGGTTTGTCTCAGAATGTCGGCTGGATGGTGCCGATGGCTGTCTTGATTCTGCTGAGTGCTTTGTTCAGCGGAAGCGAAGCGGCTCTGTTTTCGCTGACACCACAACATCGCCGCCGACTTCCGCGCAGCGGGGTCGGCGGTCGAGTCGCAAATCGCTTGCTGAACGATTCGGAAAAGTTACTCTCGGCGATTCTGTTTTGGAATCTGCTGATCAACATGATTTACTTTGCGATTTGCTCGATCGTTGCCGGGCGGCTTGATGCGTCCGAAGATGGCGGCGCGAGTGTCGCATTGGGGTTTACCGCGGCAAGTTTGCTGACGATCATTTTCTTCAGCGAGATGTTGCCCAAAAGCCTTGCGGTGCTATCACCCATGCAGGCGTCGATCTTGATTGCACCACCGCTCAGTTTAGCGGTGCGGCTTGTCGGCCCGATTTTGCCGCTGGTCAAGACATCGAATTTGTTGGCCAGCCGACTGTTGTGGCCGTCCTTTGAAGCGGAAAACGAAATCAATCTGGCCGACATCGAACGGGCGGTGGAGTACGGTACCGACGATGCGGCACTGTTGCAACGTGAACGTTTGGCACTCCGCAGTCTGGTCGAGATCGCCGAGATGCGGGCAAGTGAGCTGATGCGACCGCGAAGCAAGTTGCACGTTGTTGAATCGCCCATCGACGCCGATGAGTTGTTTTCGCAGACTCCGCCGGGCGGCTACGCCATCATCACAGACCCGTCGGGAGAAACCATGATCGGGGCGCTGGGTGTGCGTCTGTTGCGACCCAGCCAGATGGACGGATTCGAAGATCTGGTCGAACCGGTCATCTACGTTCCCTGGTCTGCGCCCGTCGCACGCGTGTTGGACCAGCTGAACGAGAAAGATCTGAGTGTAGCGATCGTTGTTGACGAGTACGGTGACGGGATCGGAGCGCTGTCGATCGACCGAATCTTTCGACGCATGTTGGCTCCCCACGGCGACCATTTCCTTGAAGACACTTATTCGACGGCGATCGAGCAAATCGGTGATGATTCCTATCGATTGGCCGGAAGTGTTTCGTTGCGACAACTCGCAAAGCAACTGGGCGTCGAAGTTCCGGATGCGTCGGTCGCCACAGTCGCCGGGTATATCCAACGCAACAATGAACGTTTGCCCCGCGTGGGCGATCAGGCGATGCTGCAGCACTTTCAATTGACAGTCGTCGAAGAAACCGATGGCGAATTGCGATTGGAGGTCAGGCCATGGCAAGGCGTTGGTGACCAGTCGAAGATCGACGAGAGGGACGACCGATGATTCTGGTCGCCGCGTTGTTGTTTTTGTTCGGCCTTGTGCTAAGCGCGTTCTTCAGCGGCAGTGAAACCGGTTTGTACCGGGTCTCACGCACTCGACTGGTGATCGATGGTCTGGGGGGCTCACGCGGCGCGCGCGCCGTGATCTGGTTGCTCAACCGCCCGACACTGTTCGTTGCAACCGCGCTGGTCGGAAACAACCTGGCTAATTTTCTGACCAGTTTCGCCGTCGTCATGGCGATCGGTTCGCTGTTCGCCGACTCGTCCGTCGCGGAATTAATCGGACCCGTTTTAATGACACCGATCGTATTTGTGTTCGGTGAATTGTTGCCCAAGTATTGGTTCTTTCAGGCACCCTACCGATTGCTGAACCTAGTGACACCGATCTTGTTGCTGGCCACGGTTTTGTTCATGCCGGTCTCGCTGCTGCTCGCGTTACTGGCCGCCACCCTGCGTGCGTTAACCGGTCAGACGCCGTTTCGTTTACGGATGACCATGGCCCGAAGCGAACTTACCCAACTGATGCGAGCCGGTGAAGAGGCCGGTATTTTGCATTCCGGCCAGCGCTCGTTGGCCGGGCAATTGTTTGACGTCGGTAACGAATTGGCCGTTTCTTTTGCTGTGCCGCTCGGCCGATTGGCGACGGTTCAATTGCCGGTCAACAAGGCGACGACCGCGGCGGCGGCGCGACGCCAGAATCACCCGATCATCCTGGTCAGACGAGGCGACCGGATCGTCGGTTACCTGCGTTATTCCGAACTCATGACGGGCAAGGAAAAAGTGAACGTCCGGCCTGTGATTCGAGTCAGTCGCAACGAACGACACCTTCCGACATTGCTGAAACTTTACGATGCCGCAAGCGAAGTCGCGCTTCTGTGTGACGAACACGACGAAGCCCGCTCCGTCGTGACCCGACGTCAACTGATTCAATCAATGATCAAGTGACGACTACTTTGAATATCCCAAACGCGTGATAACAAGCAGCATCTCGTCGCACGTGATGTACCGACGATGGTGCTGCAGTTTGTACTGGTCAATCGCCAGTGCGAGTTCACGGCCGGCTTCGGACAGCCCCTCGTGAGAACTGCCGAATTGACGACGTTCCGACGAACCTTGACCTGTTCGTTCGCGACGACGGTCGACAAAGGCGCCCTCGCCATTGTGAGCGTTTCGATCGTCGGATGAATGTCCGTCCGTCAGCTGACGTTGACCCGGCACGCTGTGTTGTCCACCGACCATCGGGCCGAGCGAAGCAGGCGGGAATTCAGCTGTTGAACTCGGAGCCGCGGAGTTGGGAATCGACATGAAGAGATCTCGTTCAAAAAAGGACTGTTGACGGACCGGACGTGTTGGTTCCCTTGCAACCTGGTTTAGGTTGGATCGGTGCACGCTAGGGAGTGAGCCGACTCGTTCCGGTCCTGCGCAGTTCGTCTTTGAAACCTAGGTCATTGACGGCAGAAATGCGCCGACGGACCTGTAAAAACGTCGCCTCATTTGCCGATGATTTCCCGTTATTGCGTCCTGCGTTACGAATTCGGGCATCGCGACGCCCGAACAATCGTTACGTCTTACTGAGATGACATGAGACCCCTGCGCGTTGCCACCGCGTCAGACGCCACAACCGCCCCTTTGTCGGCTGGCAGTCCATCGGTTCATCGTCGTCGATCGCTTCGCGATCAACGTGTCTGATCACGGAGTGATCAACGACTAATAACGCAGTTCCGTTGCCGGATCGGGCTCTTTGGCAACCATTTGCTCGGGCGAGAGCAGATAGGCGTTCCAGCCGCTGGTCTCGACCAGCTCGCGGTCTCGCTCCATCGCTCGAGCGATCGATTCGCTTGCAGATCGCGGTCGGCCTTTTTGAAGTTCGATGGCGGCGATCTGCAAATGGGGTTCGGCGCGCCGGGGATCACTCTCGGCGGCCTTGGCAAAATGTTTGATTGCCAGATCCAAATGGTCAAGATTGCGCATCGCGATACCGCGCAGCATGTGGACGCGCGTCGGAGTGGCGGATTCATCGCCGGCCGGATCAAACTGGTCCAGTGTGGCTAGAATGCGGTCGTACTGGTTGCTGGCCAAGTACAGTTCGGCGACCTGCAGTTTTGCGTCGACATAGTCGGGCTGGATGGCGAGCGCACGATGATAAGCAGCCAGTGCTTCTTCGTCGTTGCCCTTCTGACGCAAACAGTTACCTCGAAGTGTCCAGATTTCGGCCGAATCTCGCTCCGACGCCAATGCGATTTCGCTCTGCTTTTCCGCTTCTGACAACTGTCCGAGTTCCAAATACATTTCGCCAAGCCGTCCGACCAGGCGTGGATCCGATGCGCTTAATTCGACCGCTTTTTCCATGTGGTTGATTGCCGACAACCTTTCGCCGCGTTTCCAATACGCTTCGGCCATTCCGCGATGCGCACGATCGTCGTCGTCGGAAACCGCCAAAGCCTGACCGAACAATCGCTCTGCGTCGGTCCATTGCCCCTGGTGCATCGCCTGCAATCCCTGACGCGATAACTTTCTTGCCGCAAGCGACTGCCGACTCTCGCCAAGCCCGCCGATCGATCGGCATCCTCCGAATGCAACGAAATGCAAGACCAGCACCAGGATCACGCCTGCCGACAGTTTCCCCGACGTGGCGATTGAATTGTGAGAGTTCCCGGGCCGATCGGGGGGACCGTGTTTCGTCAGTGGGTTAGGAATTGCCATCGAAATGCCTGGAGATTCGCCAACGATGTCTTCTTGCGGATCCGGGACTCATTGACAGAATCAAGGAATACCAGCGAAATGGTCCCCACCGCAATTGCGTCTTCCACCGCTCCCGTATTGAACCACTGACTTCATGCCTGCCCAATTTGACTCGTTCGGAGTTCGTTTCCTGTACCCAGACAATTGGTCCGTGGCGGAACGTGACGACGAGGACGGTGAATTTGGTGTCACGTTGGATGTCCCCGGCGGCGGCTTCGTTTCCGTGGAATTGACGCGTGCCGACGAGGTCGAGGCTTTGATCGACGGAATTGTCAAAACGATCGCCGCCGATTACGAAGATTTGGAACGCGACGAATTGACATTGGACGTCCTGCCCAGCGGAACGCCCGTGACCGACCTGAGGTTCTACTATTTGGATTTAATGATCGTCAGCCGACTGGTGATCCTACGAGATTTCACCAACCGCGATGGTGAAAATCAAATCGGTCAAGAACTACCCGGGGCGAA
>JAGQPO010001123.1 GCA_020426665.1 Planctomycetales bacterium | reverse complement strand
GCGAAACAGTTGCTCATGCCAGACAAGCTGGCATGGGGCATCAACACGGAACAAGAACGGCGCCACAACCATTTGCCACGAACGCGTGCTTTGACAGTCCGACGCAAGCCCGCGGCAACTGACGTCGATTTGTGTCAGCCGATTCGGTCGATAATCTTTCGATAAACAGCGGCCGTGTTCTTGGCCATCGAGTAGTCCGAAAAATCTTTGGCGTGTCGATTGAATGCCGCTTCCGCCATCGCGCTCCAGTCGTGAACTCCGGAAACGAGTTCTTCGATCTTACTTGCCAAACTATCCGGATCACGAGGCATGGCAAGCAGACCCTCAACGCCATCGGTAATGGCCTCGGGTGTCCCTTCGACGCGGGTTGCGATCACCGGTAAACCCGCCGCCATCGCTTCCAGCACCACCATTGGCAATCCTTCACCGAACAGACTTGGCAAGACCATTGCATCAAGCTTGGCCAATTCGGCGGGGACGTCGCGTGTGAATCCGACTCTTTCGATCAGCCCCGTGATCCGAAGGTCTGCGATTTGATCGTCGATCGCATGTTCATACGCGGGCGTTTCAAAGGGTCCGATGATACGCAGAATGATGTCGTATTGGCCTCGCAGCTTTGCCAGCGCGTCAAGCACGACTTCAAGTCCCTTCCTGGGCCGCATCAACGCGACCATTCCGATCACCCAACGACCGCCAACCGACGGAGTTGATTTTCGGGGAGGGCGGATTCCGGGCACGCCGTTGTGGACCACCGACACGTTCGCTTCCAACGTTCCGCGACGGATACAATCCAGTCGCAGACTTTCAGAAACCGTGATCAAGTGCGCGACCGTTCGAAGAGAAAACTTTTCCGTCGCTGAGTTAATCGCATTTGCAATCTGGCGCGACGAGTCACGCGCGGCCGGACTGTGGACGTGATAAACCCATGGCACCCCGGCAAGTCGCGAGGCAATGGAGGCGATCATCGCGGTCCGAGGCGTATGGGCGTGTAACAGATCATACCCGTTGTCGCGAACCAATCGGCGAATCGACCAGGCAGCCCTCAAATCGAATCGATTTGACATCTCGGTGCGAAAACAGCGTCCCCATTGTCCGTTATTCTCGTCCAGAAGTTCGGCGAACTTTCCGGGTTTGACGCAGGCAAAATCGGCGTCGACATTGAACGTCGGCAAACATCGTCCCAGATGAGATTGCACACGTTCGGCGCCGGAAAAGTGCTCGCCGTTGACGACATGCAACACACGTAAGTGCTTCTGCGACAGCGATGAATCGGATTGACCGGCCGGATCATCGATCACCGGCGACTTCGGCCCGGGAACCGAAATCGGTGTCAGGACGGTCGGGTCGATCGTGGTCGGTCCTCTTAGATTTCCAGCTTGCATTTGATTGGTGGGGATGAACGAGAAGTTTGCTCTGCTACGTCTTTCAACAGATTGGGTCGAGAAAAGAGGCGCCGCGGCGCTTTTTTTGGGGTTGGGAAAACCAGCCGTCCGACACGACCGGGGGAAAAGGAAGTTGACGATTGGGCGGGTTTTTCGGGCATTTTGGGGCCCCGCCGCCACTGTGGAAAACGGCGAAATTCGGCTACAGTACGCGTTTCCGTTACTCGCACCGCGTCACCACCGAACGGTTGAAGACACTGTGTCGCGGTACTCGATTCCATCACCTCTGACCCGTCTAGAAACCTTGAAAGCCTCCATTGTTCTTTTGCCCGGCGACGGCATTGGTCCCGAAATCACGCAACAAGCAAAACGCGTTCTCGAAGCCGTCGGCGACGTCTTTGGACATGAGTTTTCGTTCGAATCACACTTGATCGGTGGCATTGCCATCGATGAAACCGGCAATCCGTTGCCCGACGAAACGATCGATGCGTGTCGAAACGCGGACGCCGTCTTGCTGGGCGCCGTTGGCGGTCCCAAGTGGGATGACCCTGCGGCGAAGACTCGACCGGAGGCAGGCCTGTTAAAGATTCGCAAAGAGCTCGGGCTGTTCGCAAACCTGCGTCCGATCAAGCTGTTTGACGAACTGATCGATGCCTCACCGCTGAAGCGTGAAATCATCGAAGGAACCGACATTCTGTTTTTGCGAGAACTGACCGGAGGAATCTACTTCGGCGAATCAGGTAGAAGCGGTTCGGGCGCCAACGAAACCGCGACTCAAGCAATGGTTTACAGCGTCTACGAAGTCGAGCGAATCGTTCGGATGGCCGCACAAGCCGCGAAAGGCCGCGACAATCGATTGACAAGTGTTGACAAAGCAAACGTTTTGGAACCGAGTCGATTGTGGCGTCAGGTTGCCGCGCGCGTCATGGCCGAAGAGTTTCCTGAAGTTCAATACGATGTCGTATTGATTGACGCCATGGCGATGCATTTGATTAACCGACCTTCCGATTTCGACGTCGTCGTCACAGGAAACATGTTCGGCGACATCTTGACCGATGAAGCATCGATGCTGCCCGGATCGCTGGGGATGTTACCCAGTGCCTCGTTGGGCAGCGATGGGCCGGGATTGTATGAACCGATCCACGGTTCGGCTCCGGACATCGCAGGAAAAGGCATTGCCAACCCGCTGGCGACAATCCTCGCCGCTGCGATGCTGCTGCGTCACTCGTTGCAATTGGAAACCGAAGCGGTTGCAATTGAAACAGCGGTGGCAAACGTTCTGGCCAGCGGATTGCGGACGGCAGACATCGCGCGCGGCGGTGCTTCGATCGGAACCGAAGAAATGGGCGACGCGGTGGTACAGCGGATCGCCAAGTGACCGCAGTCACGAGTCGACTTGCGTGGCTGCTCCTGTCGACTCGATCACCGGATTACGGTTGCGTCTCCGCAGCCGTGAATCGGCAAAGCCTGGCTCCTCGGCGACCATGACCGTCGCCTGTCTTAAACTGACACTCCCATTCCGCCCAAACCTTCATGAACCTACTCGTCAGCGAACCTGAACTCGGGTTGATCGCCAGCACGGTCTGGATGTCGGCGCGTGTGATGATTTTGGTCGCCGTGATTTTAGGAGCGTTGGGGATCGCATCGCTCGTCGGTCTGTTGCTGTCGCGCCGCGAAACGATGGGCGTCGATTCAGCACTGGTTCGTCGTTACAACCAAAAGTTGCGTGTTTGGTGGTTGATGACCGCGATTTTTGTCTTTGGTTTTTTGCTGCAGCGAATCGGTGTGGTGGTGCTGTTCGGCTTTGTCTCGTTCTGGGCGCTCCGTGAGTTCATCACGATGACCCCGACACGCCGCGGCGATCATCGTACGCTGTTTTGGGTGTTTTTTATCTTCACTCCCCTACAGTATTTCTTGATCGCCTTGGGAAGCCATCCGCCAAGTTTCGTGCCTCAGAACGACTACTACGGCTTGTACAGCATCATGATCCCGGTTTACGCCAGTTTATTCATTCCGGCGCGAGCGGCGATTGCCGGTGATTACAAACGTTTTTTGGAGCGCAGTGCCAAGATCCAATCAGGATTGTTGATTTGCGTTTATGCACTCAGCTATGCGCCCGCGTTATTAGATTTGGACCTGGTGCAAACCGGTGGAAAGCCGTGGACGGGCAGCAACGTTAGCGTCCTAATTTTCTTGGTCGTTATTGCCCAGCTGGCAGCCGTCTTGGAACGCGGGCGCTGCAAGTCCCCCAGCTACCGGCAGAAAGTCGCCCAGGCAATCGCCGACGG
>JAGQPO010001122.1 GCA_020426665.1 Planctomycetales bacterium | reverse complement strand
TTCGGATAAGACGGCATCCATGACCGATCGCTCCATTATGGGCACGCGCCGGCGGACCAACGCCGTCGTAATTTCTTCAGCGACCGTCGCGCCGGCCGAAGTGGTTGTTCCATCGGTGTCACGGATCGAACAAACGCCGACAACCATTGGGCTACTCGCAGTACGAACTTCGTCGCCGAATTCGAGGTCCGTCTCCAATTCCGACATCAACTTTGCTTTTGAATAGTCGTCGTTGACTTCGATAATGGACAACTCGGCAATTTTCCGCCGGTCGATTCCCAGCTCCGCACCACTATCCGGGTCGACGATCATGCCTTCATTTTTGTAAGCGAACAGAGGCTGACCGACACGCACGCCCTCGTTGCGTCCCAGATTTAAATAGACCGTTTGTTGAGCGACACGGATAATTTTTCCACGATGGGATGCCTGATCCGAGAGTTGGTTAATTTTCCAACCGACAACTTTGGCCAGCCCGACGTGTCGAGCAGTTTCGTCCAGCGACAGGGGTTTGTCGATTTTCAGGTCGGCGGACTTTTTCACGGTGACCTCTCGTCCCGTACTCAAGTCCTCCAGTGTGATGGATTGATCATTCTCACTGATGACCACTGCGACCAAAGAATGCCTTTCGTTATAAACCCTGGCAATCGTTTCGGGATCAATCGGAGCCTGCCCGATGACCCAAGAACCTCCAGTAACGTAGATCAGCACGAAACCGCAAACTGCAACCCATCGCATTCGTGAACACCGAATCCGACGCCGATTTCGGTGTTCCCAATCGTATGTCTGGTGACGACTTTTTGTTGGACAACTGATTAATCCGAACACGCTCTTGTCCATGTTGTTGGGTTCTTCGTCTGATTCAAATTGACGTCTACTGCAAAAAAAGAAGCGTCTGTGCCGACGAACGACGGCCTCCACTGCGATACGAATTCAACGCAAACTTGGCTGGAACGACGTTTCAAATGACTTGCTTTGAGGTCAAAAATCAGTTTAAAGACAAATGGATGCCGTTTCCAGTCTCATGCAAAGATGGATTTATTGGAGGCGAAAGATCGTAATCAGTTTCCACTCGCCATCTCCCAGTACCTACAATACGTGCTTACCGAATTCAACGACCGCCAACCGATCAACCGTTGATTGCTATGCCCCGCCGCCCCGAAGAACTGCAAACCCTTGGGGCTCATGGACCAAGACCCTGACACGGCCACCGATTTGCCGGGACTCTGGATTCAGCGTATCGATCTTCTTAAAAGCTCAACGATTATCCCGTCAACGTGATGAAAACATTTTTTGTTTCAACTCTCCTTCAAGCTACAATTCGGGTGATCGTTGCCCTGGCCGTCTTGATTTCTGTGGAGTCCGGATGTTGGGGCGAAGATCGAGCCGAAAGGTTGCTGAAAGTTGTTTTGAACAACGACTCCGTCTTCGTCGGTTATACGCTAAAGAGCGACGAGTCAGAAATCGAATTCTTTGACTTGAAGTCGGACCATGCGGTGAGTTTTCAGCGGGACATGGTCAGGTCAGCTGACGCGGTTAGCTTTGATCAGGCTGTCAAGGTTGCCGGCTTCCCCGCGATGTTCAGTTGGAAGATCGCCGAGTTGGCAAACGACGTTAAAAAGATAGGAAAGGTTGCCAAGGTCACGCCTCAAGTTGTCTATATCAACCTTGGCAGGGCTCAAGGAATGCGGAAAGGCACGAAGACCACCGTGTTTCGCAATCTAGGTGACATCGTTGATCCTGATACGGGCGAGGTGTTGGCGACGGAACGACCCAAAATTGCCGAATTGACCGTTGTTGAAGTTGACCAGTTGTATAGCAAGGCTCGACTGCTCGGAGATCTTGAGGTGAATCTGCAGATTGGCGATGAGGTAGAAACTGACAACCGAGTGGTGGTGGCCGTTTGCCCGATCGCGTTCGAAGACGGTACCACCAGCAAGGACAATTCGGCGTTCGAAGAAGATCTGATTACGTCGCTCGTCAATCGAAAAATCACGGTTGTCGAGCGTTCCAATCTTCACGATGTGCTGGGTGAACTGCTCATTCAAAATACGGTGCTTTTCGATCGAGATGCCGCAAAGAAGGTCGGGGAACTGACCGGCGCTTCTCACGTGGTGGTCGGGAAAGTCATTCCGGCGTCAAAAAACCTCGGCAATGCTTTCGTTCGACTTGTTGAAGTCGAGACCGGACGAATTGTGGTGGCCTCGACCACGTCGATCTCGACTTCGGGATCGTCCTCCGGTCCAAACAGGCAGGTGCCATTGGGCGTTTCGCGAATTGCACGACTCGGCGGTACCGGTATGTCTCGCCAATTGCCGCGATTTCTGACCACCCGATCGCAATACCAAATGACACGCAGTGGCGCAATTCGGATCCAGGGCGCCCACGACTTTACGATCAAGAGTCAGGGTGCGATCCAAACCAAGGACGCTGGGTTCCTGGCCAAGGACTTTGTCTTTGAGGTCGTTGTCAGTTTTGACCAAGAAGACAGTCCTGCGAATGTCGGCATGGGACCTGGATACGCCGACGCGCATTACAATGGCTTGGCGGATTCCGTTTACTTGCAACTTGTGAATCCAAGCAAAACTGCCGCGATCAGTGGAGGCGTTGTCTACTTCACTCGTTTCAAAGCGTCGCGCCAGGAGATCGGGCAATTGCCGAATCCAGGTCCCCATCTCGTGCGAATTTCGAAAACGGGATCGACCGTCACCTTTCATGTTGATTCCGGCAACGACGGCCCGACGGACGACGATTTTGAAACGACGGTTCAAGACATCGGTCAGACGGGGCCGTTTTTTAATTCAAAGAATTCGCCACTATTCTTCGGCGGCGGCGGCGAATTCAGCAATGTCAAACTGAAACTTTGAGTGGGTCTGTTGGGTCGGCGTGGTCTGTCGCATCAGTCGGATCACGGGCGGCAAAGTTGCATCATTCACCCTGGACGAATTCGACGTGGTTGATCGCGTCCGTTTCGCGTTCTTCCACGGGCGGAGCATCCAGGTCGAGCCCGAGTTGACGAAGATGGCCCCGCAGGGCGCGTAGATTCCAGCGGTAAATCGAAAAGGCGTCCACCGTGGGCGCTAACTTTTCATCTTCGAGCGCAACCTTAGCGATCGCGCGGGCCTGGTCCATCACGCTGACGACGACGCTTCCTCCGTCGGCGGCGATGGCCATTGGGTAGCAATAAGCTTCGGCGAGCCGATTCGACATCAATTCAGCAATCGGATTCCAGCTTTCGGTCTGGACCAACAAGGATCCGTTATAGGGATTGGCGCGTGGAAAAACCGCCAGGGAAAATCGGCTCGACGAGATTGCTCCGAAGTACCGCAATTCCCAGTCGTGATCAATGGTCCGTTTTTGATTCCAGTTGCCGACTTTGAACATGCCATCGCCGCAGAACAGAAACCGGCCATCGGCAGAAAAGTTAACGCGCGAGATTCCAGTTACCAGCGGCCGGACAATGCTACCTTTCGTCACATCATAGATCGCTGATTCTTTGCCATGCCAGTTACCGGTTGCTGCCCATTTGCCGTCGCCTGTCATTGCGGAAAATCGGGCACCGTAGGGTGCTTTGACTAGCTTTGATAGTTTGCCCGAGGTCAGATCAACAAACCCGATCCCGAACTCCGAACCCCAAGCGGCTTGCACGGCCAGGATTTCGTCATTGGCATCCAACGAAATAAACGACGGGGCGAGATTACTGGTCCAGGCAATTTCCTCTGGCGGCCCGATCCGCATCGTTTCTGCATCGATCCGCAATGGCCAAGCCTGCAAGACTTGGGCCGGACTTGCAGCTTGACTTGATGTAAACAGGCGACGTCCGTCGTGGGACACCTTCATATCGTACACGTTGCCCAGCATCAGTTCCGCCAACAGAGTCCCGGTGTCAGTGTTCCAAACGTGGATGCCCGAGCCGTTGTCGAATTGGCTGCCCGTGAACAGAAGTGGCAGACGGGGATGGATCGCATTGATTTCCGTGATTCTGCGTTGACCGATCCCGCCGTAGACGTCGGACTTGACGATCCGCAAGATCACCAACCGTCCCGAAGGCAAAGTGCAGACCAAGTGATCGTCACAGATGCTTTGGAATTTGCCGTGGTACTGCATCAATTGGATCCCGGTGCGTGCATCCCACAACGTGGTATCGTTCTGAGCGTCAATCGCTAGGATCGATCCGTCACTATCGATGTCCATGGCTTGGGCTTCACCGATCGTAACGAATCGGCAGAATCGATGCCCCGAATCGACTTGATACACTTCGACCGTTCTGCGTCCGGAGCAAACGGCCAGGGTGCCGTCGCGCGAAGCGGCGAGCCGTTTGGGCGTTTTCACTAGTGTCAATTCGGTGATCGTTTCATCGTAGTCGGGTGAGGCCAACACGCGTACGATCGGGCCGTCGTCCGTTGCCAGAGCGACAACCAAGTTTTCGTTGCGCGGATCAAATGTCATGCACAAAATCGGATGTCCCGATTCAACCACCCGCTCTAGATGCCATTGTTCCTGATCAACCTTTAACACGGAGAGGCCGCCGCCGGTCGATGCAAACGCAAATTGCTTACCTGACGGCGCGAATTCGAAAAGATGATCGTAGGGAAATGCAATTTGATTGTCGCTGCTTTGAAAGCCAACTTGACCGGTTCGAGACTCTGTGATTTGCAACCATTTGTTCCCGTTGCGGTCCCACGCGACCGTGGCAAGGTAGCGGCCATCCGGGCTGAGCTTCATTTGGTCGACTCGTTGGTCTTTGCCGAGCGTCGCGCGTGAGTCTCCGTAAACGATGTCGGCCAATCCGGGGGTGATTTCGGCACGACGCACCGGTTTGCCGGATTCTTCTTGATAGGCCAGTGCATTGAGACGTTCGCTGACACAGACCCTGAACTCGTACTGTTCGGACAGCTTGTGTTCGGCGACGACTTCGATGTCCGGATTGGCAAGACACGAGATCGCGGCGTTTCGAAGCCGTGATCTTGTTTCCGGGCTCATTGCCGCCGCATCGGCAAGCGGCACCGATTCGGCAATGGCTTTCAAGCCATCAAGACGCTGGCCGATTCTTCCGCTACCCGACATCGTGATCGCGCGAACGATGTTTGATTCGACCAGCTGTCGTTGGGACTGGGCCTTTTCGCGATTGGCAAGCACCAGAGCGTC
>JAGQPO010001121.1 GCA_020426665.1 Planctomycetales bacterium | reverse complement strand
GCTCAATCTAATTCCGGCGATGACAAGCTCGATCGATAATCATTGTGATTGCGGTACAACTTGCGGCACTCGTCGTCACCAAACGCGCGTACGCGGTCCGATGAGCCTGATTCCTGTTTCGCACAAACCACTCGACGGGCAAGGTCGATGAAAGCGATGATTTTGACACGGACGGGACCGATCGATGAATGGTCAAATCCTCTTGAATTAAGGGAGGTCGAGACGCCCCGGCCTGCATCGGGCGAACTTTTGGTGAGAGTCTCGGTTTGCGGTGTCTGTCACACGGAACTGGATGAAATCGAAGGTCGGTTGGTACCGCCACGACTGCCCATCATCCTCGGTCACGAAATCATAGGTCACGTCGCCGAAGTGGGGTCTGGAGTAACACGTTACCGATGTGGAGACCGCGTTGGAGTTGGTTGGATACACCATTCCAGCGGCGGTCCGGACGAAAACTTGTCGCCCGAGTTTGCGAGTACTGGGTGTAGCGTCAATGGTGGATACGCCGAGTACATGACCGTCCCGGAGTCATACGCCGTCGCAATACCAGAGAGGCTGACCGACGCCCAGGCAGCTCCACTGATGTGTGCCGGGGCGATTGGCTATCGCGCGCTACGATTGGCGGGGTTGAAAGACGGCGATCCGCTCGGACTGATGGGATTTGGCGCATCGGGGCATTTAGTGCTGCCAACGGCAAAGCACCTGTTTCCCAATTCACCGGTCTATGTCTTCACCAGGGGCGAATCAACGCAGCGATTTGCATTGAAACTGGGTGCTGATTGGGCCGGAGATATCGACACAGATCCACCGCAACCTCCAGGAGCAATCATCGACACGACGCCGGCTTGGAAGCCGGTCATTGAATCATTGAAGAAGCTTCGTCCCGGAGGTCGTCTGGTCATCAATGCAATCCGAAAGGAAGACGATGATAAACAGGAATTGTTGCAACTGAGCTATCATGACCACCTGTGGATGGAGCGAGAAATCAAAACAGTCGCGAACCTGACGCATCGTGACATCGCTGAATTCTTGCCATTGGCAGCAGCGATTCCGATTCGGCCGAACGTCACGACCTATCGACTTGATCAAGCCAACGAAGCAATTCGTGATCTTCGCAAGGGAGGGATTCACGGAGCGAATGTGCTGCAAATCTAAGTCGCTTTCATCGCCGGCGACGAATGAGTTCAAACCTCTGGCCAGCCGTGCTCGCCAATGAGCGGGACAAACGCAAAGCGTCCAAAGCTTTCGGTCTTCGTTTTGGATCCGCTGCGGGTAAACCGATACATCGTCTGACTGGTTGGGAGTTCTCCGATCGGAATGACGATCCGGCCACCATCGGCGAGTTGTTCCACATACGGTGCAGGCAGCTCGGTTGCACCAGCCGTTACCACGATCGCGTCGAAGGGTGCGTGATCAGGCAACCCTTGGTTGCCGTTGGCGACGTGAACATGAACATTCGAAAATCCAAGTCGCGACAACCGATCCTTGGCCTGTTGAGCCAGGGCGGCGATTCGCTCTATCGTGTGAACTTCAGCCGACAGACAAGACAGCACGGCAGCACCGTAGCCGGACCCAGTTCCGATCTCCAGTACACGTTCCGTGCCGGTCAGTTGAAGGGCCTGAGCCATGAAAGCGACAGTGAAGGGTTGGGAAACTGTTTGCCCATTCGGAATCGGCAATGGGTTGTCATCGTACGCTTCGTCTGCAAACATCGGGTCAACAAATGCTTCTCGTGGAACCCGATTCATCGCTGCGAGAACCTGCGGGTCGTGAATTCCGCGCGCCGACAATTGTCCCCGAACCATCCGTAGCCGCTGTTCAGTGAATTGGCTCGATTCGGCACGAACCGACTTCTGCTTATCTGCCGTCTTGCGTTGCAACGGTTAGGTCCTTGTTCTTCGAGAACGATCAAAAATCACATGGAATGTCGCCGGACACTCCGTGGCCGGATTGCCCGACCACGGAGAGGCTGTGACTTT
>JAGQPO010001120.1 GCA_020426665.1 Planctomycetales bacterium | reverse complement strand
CGGAGCAAGTCGGCGGTAGCCATGAAAGAGTACGACAAACAGCAACAGCAAATTGCGGAGAAGCACTGCAATTGGATTGACGGTAGGGGTTCTGGTAGTGGACCTTGTTAAAGGTCCTTCATCGGAGGGATCTTTAACAAGATCCACTACAGCTAAGCTTCACCGAGATGCCGTCGGCTCGAGATGAAACTAACGATTTACTGGTTCGGTTGCGTTTGAGCTCGGCATGACGACAATGGATTGCTGACGGCGACCGCTTTGCCATCCGTGAAGGCGGCAAGACCGTCGAATCGGGCGTGGTGAGATCAATCACGGTTCGGGGCGCTGCTTTGATTGGATAGAATGAATGATTGGTTCCGTGGCGACGCGGATCAATCCCACCAACTCTGGGTCCACAAACGTGTAATCTATGATCAAGAAATCCATTGCATTGACGGTTTTATTTTCGGCGCTGATGCCGCATCTCGCATCGTCGGCTCCGAATATTGTGTTCATCTATGCGGACGATCTCGGATTCGGAGACTTGGCATGTCACGGTCATCCGCAGATCAAGACACCGAATATCGACCGGATCGCGAGTGAAGGCACTGATTTTTGGAGCTTTACGGTCGTCAATCCGGTCTGTTCGCCCAGCCGGACCGGGATCATCACCGGACAATTCCCATCGCGATGGGGCGTGCACCAACACTTCGCCTCGCACGAACAAAACGTCGACCGCGGCATGCCGGATTGGCTCGATCCGAAAGCGCCGTTGTTGCCGCGGGTTTTAAAACAGGCGGGCTATCGCACGGCACACTTTGGCAAGTGGCATCTGTCCGGCGGAGGCATTCCGGACGCGCCGCTGCCGGCGGTCTATGGATACGACGATGCGGCAGTCTGGACGGGGCCCGGACGTCACGTCTTTGACGGCACCGACTATCAATTTAACAACCGAGCGGCATCGGCGCACGACGATCAGGCATCTTCCTGGATCAGTGTGGCCGCAACCGACCACGCCTTAAACTTCATTCGCCAGTGCGGCGGTGATCCGTTCTATTTGAACCTTTGGCTCCACGAAACACATCATCTCGTTTCGGCGACCGAGGATGACAAAGTCTTGTATCCTGACGTTCCCGAGCCTCAGCGGACTTATTATGCCGCCGTCTCGCGCGCCGATCGTCAAGTCGGACGGGTTCTTCAATTGCTCGATGAACTGGATCTCGCCAAGAACACGATCGTGATCTTTTCAAGCGACAACGGGCCTGAAAATAGTCACGACATGCCGAACATGAAATTCTATTTCAGCCAAGGCAGTACGGGCGGGTTGCGGGGACGCAAACGCAGCTTGCTGATGGGCGGTGTCAATGTACCTTTTCTGGTTCGTTGGCCCGGTGTTGTGACAGCGGGCCGAATTGACAAGGAAACCGCACTCGCCGGCGTCGATGTTTTTCCGACTCTGCTAGCTGCCGCCGGCGTCGATGCTCCCCGAGACTCACTCTGTGACGGCGAGAACGTGCTTCCGGCATTGCGCGGCCAACCGTACACACGAAGCAAGCCAGTGTTTTGGTGGTGGCAGGGAAAGCACAGCGGGGACGATTGGCCGGCATTTGCGATGCGCGACGCCGCTTGGTTGCTGATCCTGGACGAATCCAAAGAACGGATCGAGTTGTACGACGTGTTTGCTGACCGTTTTCAAAGTACGAATCTCGCTTCTGAGCATCCAGATCGTGTGGCGCGAATGAAGGCGGCGATCGAAACTTGGTTCGCTACGATTCCAAAAACAGTCGACACAGACCTGCAATCGAAAGTCGCCGCTGGTTCCTCCGTCAAGCCCGCTGTGAACAAGTCCGGCATCGTTGCCAGCCGAGCCCGAGCGTTTCCCCGTTGGGACAAGAACGACGACGGGTTTCTGACGCTGGAAGAGTATCGCAATGGCCTGGCAAACAAGGAATCGGCCGAAAGTCGATTCAATAATTTCGATCAGAATGGGGACGGCAAAGTCAGTCGGGATGAGTTTGTTGGACCAGAGGATCCAGGAACCTGAACAACTCTTCGGTGGCCGAATCACCGGGGTTTCCAAGGTCGTTATTCAAGCGACTGTGGTTACTGTCGGACTTTCCGAAAGCTTTGC
>JAGQPO010001119.1 GCA_020426665.1 Planctomycetales bacterium | reverse complement strand
CCGTAAAATTCAACGCCGTGTAGCATATGAGGCCGTAGGCGGCGGCCCAGGCAAGACCGAAGACCGCCATTCCCACCATCTCGTTCCACGCGTTGGAATACAAAGCAAGTTGGTAATTTCGTCCGGGGCTTGGGTTCGCGGTGTTATACGCATTGATTGCCGCGTTCTGTCCCAATGAATACAGAAACATCCAAACAAGCGTGGCAGCATAGTGGACGCCCATTGCCGCTGAAGTCCCAAGTCGTAATCGAAGATGCAGCAGACACGTGATTGCGGTGGGAGAAAAGTACAGAAGCATAGGCCAATCCGTGCCGGACGGGCTCGCCAGAATCGGGAATGCGGCCAGATGCAGTGCAACCAGTGCAGTGACCGCAAGCAAATCGACAATTCGGAAACCGTATTTTGCCGTCGACTCCGCCTGTCGCACGTCGGCAGTCGTATCAACGACCAGACGCAATGGGGCATCACATTGTGGGCATTGCATCAGGAAAAAGGCTCTCTTAATTCCCTCGGACAAGGCTGCGGACCAGACAGGCTGAATCGATCATAGATACCCATGGCATTTCCGCGATCTAACGTTTTGATCGCGGAGCGATCAACGACTATTGCCAACGATTATCCGGAAGCGTCGGTCCTTCATTTCGTCATTCTGGCGGGCTGAAGGAATCAAGTCAAACTTTTGCTTGCAACAGATGTCCGACCTCCAGCCGAAGCGATTTTGCGAACCTAGGATCGGTGTGTTCCGCAAGGCTGGTTCGCCTGCGCTAAACAACCGACGAATCGTGTAAGTGATCGATTATTTTCACTTGCAATTCGGTCCGGCGGTTTGCTAACGTCCCCGGCGTGTGTCTCATGATTGCCTCCAGAAAGTTTACGAAAGGACTGGATTGGTGTGGATTGACGAGCCGAAACCTTTACTGTTTCCGCTTGCTACGCGCTGGCAAAAGTCTCTTCAAAGCTGTACGGATTGCATCCTGGGACACGGATCGCGGCGCTGACGGCCGATGCGGAAATAACCTGATTCTGATGGATCTTTGGACCATCGGACCGGTTCGGCCTACGTCGCCCAAATTCCCTAATCACATCAAACCATCAGATTGTTTCGACGGTTCAACGTGATCGGGATGTCCATTTTGTCTCCGGAGCAGCGCTCAAATGCAGATTTACGGCCCTTTTCGGGTGTCCACCACACAATCAGCCTCCAACGTCCAAGCCACTTCCCAGGTTGATCGCGGTGCCGCCGCGTCTCGAACCGGCGAAGCATCATCGCCGACGTCAACCGGTCCAGTTGACCAATTGGATCTGAGCCAGGCTGCCCATTCGGCGAATCGGATCGACGGGAATTCCGCGGTTGCCGGTGAAGGCATTCGATTCGAACGTGTCGCCGAATTACGTCGCCAAATCGCTGACGGATCATACGATTCACCCGCGCGGATGGATGCCGCCTTGGACCGGTTCCTGGACCTCTTAGGTTAAAACCGGTCCGGCAAAGCTTGCCGGCAAAGTCGCTGGCGGGCGACAGTCATTTGCCAGTGGTGTAAACTCTGGTCGGAAATGAACCGTCCGACCAGTCCGCGCCCCGGGGAACCCTGGTTATCCGGTGTTCGATACGAACACCGGCTGGGCAGCGAGACGAATCCCCCAGTAAATTCCCGAATTTGATTTGTCTGATCCGACCACCAAATCGTCTCCCGCGAACCAAGATGCCGTCGCGACCAAGGTCGAACCGCTTGAGGTTTCTCTGTCACCCCAGGAACGATTCAGCGAATATTTGCAATCGCGTGGATTAAGACAGACCAGCCAGCGAAAGTTCTTGATCGACCAGGTGTTCAGCCAACATGATCACTTTGATGCCGAAGAATTGATCGAAAGGTTGCCACGGCGTGGTGAGGCCAACTATGTCAGCACCGCGACGGTCTATCGAACCCTTCGGGAGTGCGTCGATGCCGGACTGTTGAATAGTTTCCAACTGGATGGCCGAACCGTGTACGACCACGATTACGGCTATCCCCAGCACG
>JAGQPO010001118.1 GCA_020426665.1 Planctomycetales bacterium | reverse complement strand
TGGCGATACATTCGTTATGCCGATGGCTCCGAGGAGTTATACAACCATGACGTTGACCCGAACGAGTGGACGAATCGCGCCGATGACCCGAATTACGGGGAAATCAAGACCGAATTCGCCGGGCACATTCCCACGGTGAACGCACCGGAGTTACCAAAGAGCAACAACAACCGCGGCGCGAACCAGCGAAAGGCTATTCCGACCAAAAAGGCAAAGTCCAAGTAGCGTTTCTGCAAGACGGGCTGAAGGGATTGAGTCACACTTGAACAATGGACTTCCGTCCGGTTGAAACCGAACGTTGCCGACAGATTGGAGGTCTGTCGGGGCCCAAAATCAAGAATTGTTGAAGGGCGAACGACTTTACCCGGCTCAAGATTGCTCCGCCGAACGCACTCGTTTTTCTTTTCGTGCCCGTTCGTCGGTCTGGAACAACGCCCTGAGGTGCGTTCCGGTCCAATTGTCGACTGCAGGACTTGGGCAATCCGTAGTGGTCTGTGCGAGAAGAATGCCTTGTTGTTCGCAGCAGACGGCTCAACCGCAGACGCGATTACGGCCGCTTTTTTTTGCTTCGTACAACCGCTCGTCGGCGCGATTGATCAATTCCAATCCCGTTTCACTGTGGTCGGGATTCAGTACCGCAAATCCAAAGCTTGCGGAAATATTCAGCGGGCCTGCAGCGGTTTGAAATGGCTGATCGCAAACCGTTGTTCTGCATCGTTCGGCAACTTCCATCGCCTCCACCGAATCTGTCGCGGTCAGCAACATGCAAAACTCTTCGCCACCATAGCGGGCCAGTAAATCGTCCTCACGACAGGCTGTGCCGACACGTTGGCCGAATTCTCGAAGCACTTCGTCACCGACCAGATGCCCGTACGTATCGTTAACACTCTTGAAGTGATCGATATCCAACATCACAACCGTGAGTGGTTGTTTCTGCCGGACGGCGGTCGCGATCGAACGCTTAAGTGTTTCTAGTAAATATCGCTTGTTCATCGTTCCGGTCAGCGCATCCCGTGTAAGCGCCGAATAAACCGTTTCGTGATACTGCGATTCGACGCTACCGGCCGAAAGGAACTTGAAGAGAAAACTGCCCAGTCGAATCGTGTCTCCGGATTTCAACGCAACCTTGGTGATTTGTTCGCCGGCAACGAACGTCCCGTTGGTGCTGCCCAAGTCTTTGATTTCAAAGCCCTGGCTGGTTCGCCGAATCACGGCGTGACGCCGGGAGACGCTGTTGTCCGGCAACATCAGATCCGCACCTGCGTCACGTCCGATGACCAGTTCGTCGGATTCGATCAATAACATGCCATCGACCACGTCCGCCGGATAGATCTGGACCAGACAGGACTGATCATGATGTTGATCGATCGGTTGTTCCGGCGACCGATGCATGGTTGCATCTGGCTCAACGTGTGCACCGTGGTCGCCAGGCGGTTTCAAATCAGGTCCGGCCCCACCGAGCAAGCCTTCTGGTCGCGTATCGCCTTTGATCGGATCCGGATTGGTTGCAGCAGTCATCATTTTAATTGATCAGAGATTGTCGAGTCAAAAACGTGTTGGTCCGGTCGGGGTCTGTAAGGATGGGATACAATCAGCGAAACTGATTGTAGGATGCGGCACGATCGTGTCTCTTGGCTGAGCAAACAATTGTATCGCCATTGCGTCGTTCCGAACGTGACGGTTGTGCCGACCGGCCACACCCGTTCTGGGGCGAAACCGGCGACGACAGCAAGTCTAAAATTTGTCTGACTGTCCGGCAACGTCCATCACTTTGACGCATTACGCTCGAGGTCTTGGAACCGCTTTTTTTGCGAGTCTGTCAATTCTTCGGTATCGATTCGGCTAAGTATTTCCTTTGCCTCCGAGCGATTGTCGACACTTGGGTCCATTTGATCAATTGCAATTTGGACGGTTGCCCAATCCAATCGATCTGTGTCGGTCAGTAGGTCCTGGTCGGCGAGGATCTCATAAGCCAGATTCGCGTTGTCGAGGTGTTCGCGTTTCTGATTGCCCTGGTCAGTGCCGGACGCCGCGACACCTATGGCATCGGACATTGCGAGATGTGTTTGTGCCAGTCGACGTAGCAGGTCCGGGGTTGCCGATTCGCTGAGCAATTGTTGATATGTCGCAATCGAGTGGCTAAACAATTCGATGGCTTTTTGTCGTTGCAGTGAATCGCCTTTGCTCCAAAGACGACCGAGATTGTTTTCAGCGGTAGCCAGGTTGACGCGAAAGAATTCATCGGCGTCGGCCAAGGCCCAGGTGCGTTGAAGGTCTGCGATCGCGTTTCGATAATCGTCGGCCGCATCATCGGCGCGTCCGAGGTGCACTGCAGATTCGGCGCGACGTATCTTTGCGTGGGCCAACGACTGCATCCAGTCCGATCGATCTCCGTCAACATCCAATCGTCTTGCGAGTTCATCGATCAGGTTGGTCCAGGCGTGAAACGCGGACTCGTGTTCCGATCGCCGACTGTATCGTCCCGCATTTTCCGTCGCGATCGTTTCATAAAGTTTTAGGTCATTCGGTTTTCCAC
>JAGQPO010001117.1 GCA_020426665.1 Planctomycetales bacterium | reverse complement strand
GCGGCGGACGGGCAGCGGGTTATTTTACGGGAGCAACCGGAGTCACGATCTATCGCGGCGATGCATGGCCGGACGTGCACGAACCACTCGCGATCGTTGGCGATGTGGGCAGCAATCTGGTCCACCGCAAACGTCTGACGCCAAATGGCGTTCAAATGATCGGGCGCCGCATCGATGACCATTCGGAGTTTGTCGCTTCGACCGACAACTGGTTCCGTCCCGCCCAATTTGCCTGTGGTCCCGACGGTACGCTATCGGTCGTCGACGTCTATCGCGAAGTCATCGAGCACCCCAAAAGTTTACCGCCCGACATCAAGCAACACTTGGATCTGACATCGGGTCGTGATCGCGGACGGATCTATCGCATCGTTCCGGAAAACTACGTTCACCGTCAAACTGCCAATCTGTCGCAATTGGATTCGGAATCACTGGCAAAACAACTCCTTCACCCCAATGCATGGCATCGAGAGACGGCGGCGAGATTGTTGTACGAACGACAGGACGCCTCGGTCGCCGAAACACTGCGACGACAGGCGGATAACGCGGATTCTGCCCAAGGCCGCCTGCATTCACTTTACGCACTCAGCGGACTTGGCCTCTTGAAGGCCGACGATTTAATCGCACGCTTTTCTGATTCGCATCCCCAAGTTGTCCGCCACGCCATTCGACTCGCCGAGTCATTTCCAAACGATGGACGACTACCACTCGCGTTGAAACCACTGATTCGGCACCCTTCGATTGACGTTCGCTACCAACTCGCATTCAGTATTGGCGAATTCAAATCCGACCAGTCGGAACAATGGCTGGCTGAGTTGGTCATGCAAGATCCGTCGGACCGTTGGATTCAAACTGCCGCCAGCAGCTCCGTCGGAAAGGAACCGGAACGGTTGTTGGTGGCCTTGCTGGAATCCGAACCGGTCGAGCAACTTGCTCCGTTCCTGGAACAACTGTCCGTGCAAGTCGATCGTAAAAATGACATCCCGGCACGAAAACAATCTCTTGCCGCACTCGCAAAATGCGATGACCATCCGAGGTTGCTTCCGATCATCGGTCGATTGCAGCGTGGCGGGCTTGAAGACCAGATCGGCCGGGACCTGGACGATCGCATTTCGTTGATGAAATCCAGGTTGATACCGATCGCATTGGCAATCGTGATCGACGATGACCGATCCGACGAAGAACGAATCCGGGCGATCGGTTGGCTGGACGACGTGCGGTCTGAATCGCTGTTCACAACGCTACAGAAAGTACTTTCTTCCACCGACTCGGCCGAACTTCAAATTGCGATCATTCGGGCGATCGCACGATTCGATTCTCCACAAACCGATGCGATCTTGTTAAAAAACTGGACACAGTGGAGCCCTCGGATTCGCAGCGTGGCGGGCGACGTGATGTTCGCAAATTCGAGACGCTCGAATGCCGTGTTGGATGCAATTGACGATCACGTGATCGACCCAGCCGACATTCCGATGACGCGGTGGAACGCACTTGCAAATAGCAGGGATGAATCGTTGCGAGAACGCGCCAAAAAGCACCTGACTCGGTCCAACCAAACCTCGCGAGACGCGGTGATCCGGCAGTATCAGTCCGTTGCGGAAATCAGCGGCGACCGAATTCGCGGACGAGAGGTGTTCAAAAAGCAGTGCGCCGGCTGTCACAAAATCGGAGACGTTGGCCATGAACTCGGCCCCAGTCTTGTCGCCGCATCGACGCGAGGAAGAGAATCCATTCTGACCAACGTGCTGGACCCGAATCGCGAAGTGAATCCCCAATATGTCAACTACGTCGTCCTGACCATTGACGGACGTGCGACCTCCGGCATGATTGCTTCGGAAAACGCGAACAGCATCACTTTGGTGCGCAGCGAAGGCGTTACGGAAACCGTTCTGCGTAGCGACATCGAACTCATTAGAAACACCAATCAATCAGTCATGCCGGAGGGCCTGGAAAAAGCCATTCCGCCGCAGGCGATGGCCGATTTGATCCGGTATCTGATCTCATCCAATCTGGAGTCGGCTCCGTGAACCGCACCATGACGTGCGCGGGTCATCCTTCGCGGATGACCCGCGTGATCTCGTGAATCTCTGCGTTATACCGGTCACGCAACAACTGTCGCTCTTTGGCGTATCGATACGTCCTACCCGTCGCAAATCCGAGAACCAAACCGGCGATCGCACCCAGAGACATCGCGGCGAAGATAAGACCACGCTCGGGTTCAGTGCGAAAAACATACGCGGTGATACCGCCCCCCACGATTGCGAAGACCAATCCGCTGAACCAGACGAGCCATTGAACCCATCCCGGCGCCAGCGAGCGTAATGCCTTGCGAACGCATTGACGGTGCTGTGCGACTGATTCATCGGTGTCAACCCAAAGGACCGAATCCAGCGGCACCATGCCGCAAGTCAAACACAAGGTCGCGGAACACTGCAAATTCGGATTCGATAGCAGAACCAGATCGTCCCCATCGACACACGTCACTTCATTACAATCGCGATGTCGATAGCAGCGCATCGTCCGTGACTCAAGTTCAAACCGAAATTGCACGCTCACTGATTCGTCCTAAGAGTTTCGTGGTTGAAAAACATGTTATACGTGAAGGGATTTGACCACAAACACTCCTTGATTTTTGCGATCGAAGGCGAAAACATCATCAGCATGAAAACGCGTGTTGGCGATGTGCCTGCAGCGGTCGCATCGATACGAGCGGGACAGATCCCGAAGCCCAGCGGCATGTCAAGCTGGATCGATCATGCGACGGTGTCCGAAGTCGTCGCGATTGAACATGTCCCAAACCGTTACATTCATCTGAAATGCCGCCGTGGAAGCAAGGACATCACGCTGACGCTGTTTGATGGTGATCCCGCCAAGGCGAAGAGTTTGATTGCAGGATTTAAACTGTCGACCGAGCCGATTCCTCGACGGCGAACGATTGGCGAGGCGAGTTTTACCCCGGGTATCGTGTTCGTCATGACGACGATCTTTGCACTCTGCTTGATCGTGATGTCGACCGGCGACGTCGAAAAGGCCGAGCAGGCCGTTCGCAATAACCCCTTTGATCGTCACGGGGCCGGTCGGCAAGCAGCAAGGATGATGCATGAATCCGCGGGACCGGTGGGATTCTATGTCCTGGCCGGCGTCCTGGAATTGGCGGCGATAGGCTTCTGGGCGTTCTGCATTTTAAAGCGACCGGAGGCCCAAGTCTTCTGTGCGCCGGCGGCCGGCGAGCCGACTACGTCAAGCACCGAACGGCATGCGTCCCAAATCACGAAAACCACTAGGCGCCTACGGCCCATCGAGTTTACGATCACGACGCTCCTCGTGCACCCGACCTTTCAGGAATTAATCTAATCTCATGACAATACGCTGGGGCCTGCTTGGATGTGGTGACA
>JAGQPO010001116.1 GCA_020426665.1 Planctomycetales bacterium | reverse complement strand
ATGCTTGCCGGTCGTTCGCCCTTTCGCGCCGAAACCACAATGGGCGTGCTAAACCGAATTGCAAATGACCAGCCGCGCAGCATTCGCAGCATCAATGCAGACGTTCCCGATTGGTTGGAACAAATCGTTATGAAACTGTTGGCCAAAACGCCTGACCAGCGTTTCCAATCGGCCGGCGAAGTTGCCGATTTGTTACAAAGTTGGCACGCCCATTTACAGCAGCCCGACGCCGTGAATCCGCCGGCGACCACCGACCGGATGCCTGTGGGTATTGTGACGGCGACGATCGACGGGGAACAGCAAAACCGCCGCTCGGCCACACGTTGGATGACGGCAATTGCCTTGTCGGCCGTTCTCGTAGTCGCTGGAATCGTCGTCGTTTTGGAGATGAACAAGGGGACGATTCGGATCGAGAGCGACGCAGATGACGTGCCGATTCGAATTGTCCAGGACAACAAGGTGGTCCAGCAATTGAGAGTGTCCAAAGCCGGAGAGTCGACCCGCATTTCGGCTGGAAAGTACGAGGTGGAGGTCGGTGAAGGAGTTGACGGAATCGTCGTGCAGGGAGGAGTTGTTTCTCTGAATCGCGGCGCAACCCAAACCGTCAAGATCACTTTGGATGCCGGCCACCGGCCGCTGGTCATCAACTACGATGTCAGCAGCTTCCTTGACATGGAATCCGTCGAGAGTGTCGACTCACAATTAAAGTCGATCGCGGAATTGATCCGGGCCACGGTTGCACCTGAGTCCTGGGATGACAGTCATTTCTCGGTCGTTCCCTATTCGAACAACCGCAGCCTGGTCGTGACTCAAACGAGTTCGGGACACGAGGCGATCAAGCAGCTGCTAACGGGCCTGCGGGAGCATTCGCAATCTGTGACCTTTGAAATCGATTCAGTCTTGCAGAAAGCCGGCATCGCCGAGGCCGCGTTTGAACCGAACAATCAATCCGAACCCAGTGATGCCGCTGGATCAGCCGCAGACCGTCCAGACCTGCCGACCTACAGTGGCAAAGACATCCGTGAGTGGTTCGCGATGCATCGCAAGGTAATGAATGATCCGGTGATGCAAGGTTCCGGCCCCAGGAGCCAGAAGGACCTGTTCCGCGCGATCGAAGTCCTTCGTGATCATCCAGCCAATGATGATCTTTTTATCGCGGAGCTAAGGACAAGGTTTGACTTCGTGAAAAACGAAATGAATCCCGACGCGCTCGACGAAGCGGCAGAAACCATTATGGCGATAGCTGGCGGTCGTCATCAAGACAAAGCAATCGAGTACCTGTTTAAACTTTCCGATCTGCGTCCGATGCCGAAAAACACGGGTGAATTGGAATGGCTTGGTGACAACAGCCAGCGGGGCAAACCCTATCCTTTCCGGAAAGCAGTTTCCGAAATCACGCGTTGGGATCAAGCACTCGCGAAACAGATCGCTGCCGAAATGACGACGTCGTCGCGACGGGTGCTGGGATGCTGGATCGTACTGCTCGCAAGTGATTCCCCTGACAAGAGTGATGCGGACCGATTGGAAGGTTTTTTACGAGAGAATGCGACGACACTGCTTTCCGCCGCGGTCGCCGGAATGGACGATTCCAGCGCCGTCGCAAGATACTATTCGGTGATGCTCGCGATGATCGCCCGTACCGCGATGGAGCCGTCTGGAATTAAGCTTGGCGCAAGTCAGCTGACATCGTTACCAACCGACGAATCATTGAAACGGCGGATCATCGAACTGCAGCAAGCCGAATCGGATCCCTACATTGTCGGTTTTGCAGGGACTTTTTTAGAGCTTTTTACGCCGTCGTCCAAACTCACTTCCGCGATGCCAATGTCCCGTGAAAGCGGGACAGTGCAAACCAATGGCGATGGAACGGAAACCGGATCATTAAGCTGGGATTGGGAAAACGACGTCGATTCGTCGCCTTCAGAACTTCACGCAGAAGTGTCGCGGTTAACCGAACAGATTGACAATGCGCAGAGTCGCTGATCGCTCCGCGATCATTGCGTTTTGATCGCGGGGCGATCAACGACTTTGGCCCCCGGAAACGATTCACCTATTCAACAAAAGGATTCCACGGATGAAACTAATAGTCGCGATCATACTCGGTGTGCTGATGAGTATTCAGGCCGGCATCGGTCAGGACGCGCCGGCAACCATCGTTGCATCAGATGACGTCGGCAATCACCAAAACATCGAAGCGTTGCAGAAACAACTCGACGAGGCCGAAGCGTTGGCCGATCAAATTGTCGCGCAGATGTTGACGGCAAATCAGGATGATGAAAAGGGTCTTCCGGAATTCGAGGCTTTGTCATCAAAACTGATCGAAGCCGTTCGGGCATCCTTTGAAGTGCAGCAGAAACTCCATACGGCACAACTGGCCGATGCCGAATCCAAGATCGTCGCCAGTCGGAAGCGAATCGCCGAACGAGAGTTGAATTCAAAGGCCATCGTCGCGGCGCGAGTCCAAACGTTACTTGTTGTGCCGGAGCAATTCCGAAGTCCGAAGGCTGCGATCAAAGAGATTGAACGGTGCGCAAGACAGAAGGACTATGACGGCCTGGTCAACATGCTGACGGACGATGGAGCGGAGTTGCTGGCCGGGCTGATGTTGCAATCCATGACATCAATGAGCCAAATGATGATGTTGATGGAAGCCACCGGCCAACCGCTGGACGGGATGGAGCAGTTGATCGTGCGCGACACCAAACGCTACATGAGGCCCAATCCTTCGCCGGAAGCCACCGCAGCAATGGCGAAGATTACCGGTACTTTTCCCCAGTTGTTCTACCAATTGGGTGCGACGAGCGCCGACGGCACGCCGCTTCAACCGCCTGTCTTTGACAAAGGCGAATACGCCGATCGGTTGCGGAAAGCGAGTGGTGTGTTGGTTGATCCGCGTGCCTACACGGTGGCGATGATGAAGGCGGCCAGTGCAATGGGTGACGACGAAAAAAACACGGAAAGCGTTCCCTCTAATTGGAAAATCACCGTTGATGGAACGCTTGCAATGGCGACACAGTTGTCGACGCCGATCGATCACACGGCTCTCAAGACAGGTTCAATCGAGTTGCGGATCGAACTCGGACGTTGGAAAGTGTCAAAATTTGTTTCCGACGAGGACTTGATGGAATACTCGTCGGCGGTGTCGGTTTCACCGGTCGCCAGTCCGGTCGCCGGTCCGGTCGTATCAAACTCGGGGATCGGAAATGCATCAAGCGTTCCGGTCTATTCCCCTGCATCGCCGTACGCGTCATACCCGGCACCGTATCAAGCGGTACCGCAAAGTGCTTTGACATACAGTCCGTCGCCATATTCCCCCGCCCCGCCACTGCGGGTTTCGCCGTACGCCAACCGAATCCGGACGTTTCGAGAACAGATTCAAGGCAATTGGAAAGTGAAAAGATTGATCGAGAGTGGTGTCGAGGAAGCACCCGAATCGCTAGGCGATCTAGAAGTCGCCATTGATGGCGACATCATGCGATTCAAGCAAAGACCGGACGTTGGTACCTTTTTGATCGAGTGGAAAGGGAATGATACATCTGATGATGAACGCAAGCAGACTTACGAAGTCGATTTCATAAACGACCCCAATGGAGTCGCAGAGACTTACCATGGAATCATCGGCCTTGACGGTCAAACATTGCGAGTCTGCTTTGCAAGTGAACCGAAATCACAGGGAAATGACTTTCGGCCCGCAATCTTTCTTTCCGGTGCAAAAGTGATCCTGTATGAATGCGTTCGAGTCGAAAATCCAGAACCAGTGGCCAACGTTCCAGAATAAAGTCTTGAAGAACCGCGGAGCCCGAACGACCGTGCGAGTCGGCTGACATCGTCTGATCGTCCGCCGTCTTTTACGCGGCGCTGGCTGACGAAGCGTCG
>JAGQPO010001115.1 GCA_020426665.1 Planctomycetales bacterium | reverse complement strand
CAATGTAGCTGTGCCCGGTGATCCAACCGCAATCGGCGGTGCACCAGTAGATATCGTCGTCGCGGTGATCAAACACCCACTGGAAGGTCCGTTTTGCCCACAGGTTATAACCGGCGGTGGTGTGGCGGATGCCTTTCGGTTTGCCGGTGCTGCCTGAGGTGTACAGGATGAACAACGTGGATTCGCTATCCATGGGCTCGGCCGGTAAATCGCCCGACTGTTTGTCGACAACGTCGTGCCACCAAACGTCGCGTCCTTCTTTCATCGGAACGTCGTTACCGACGCGATTCAGCACCAGACAGGTTTGCACCGAAGGAGACTTTTCCAGTGCTTCGTCAACGGTCACCTTCAACGGCAATACTTTTCCACGTCGATACAATCCGTCCGATGTGATCAGCATCTTGGCTTGGGCGTCATGGTTGCGGTCGGCAATCGATTCGGCGCTGAAGCCGGCAAAAATCACCGAGTGAACGGCACCGATTCGAGCGCAGGCCAACATCGCGATCGCCAATTCCGGAGTCATCGGCATATAGATGCTGACGACGTCCCCGGCTTCGATCCCCAGTTCACGCAGCGCCGCGGCGCACTTGCAAACTTCCGTTTTCAATTCGTTGTACGTCAATGTGCGGCTGTCTCCAGGCTCGCCCTCCCAGATGATCGCCGCCTTGTCACCATTGCCCAGCTCGATATTGCGGTCAACACAGTTGTAGCAGGCGTTGGTTTTGCCTCCAATGAACCATTGGGCGTTGGGGGCATCCCACTTGCACACCTCGCCGAACGGCTGGAACCAATGCAGGTGTTCGAGGGCTTCCTGGTTCCAAAAACCGTCACGGTCGTCGCGGGCACGCGTGTAAAGTTCCTCGTATTGTTCGTTGCTGTTGATCACAGCTTTCTGCGTGAATTCAGCAGGCGGCGGGAAAAGACGACTTTCGTCGAGAACGTGGTCGATTTGGCCAGAGCCGGAGGAAGAATCAGTCATCCAACGCGTATCCAGAAAAGGTGGGAAGTGGGACTTTTGAAGGAAGCACCAGTCTAGCGGACCTAAAACAAGGTCACCACACGGCAGGCCGTTTTCTTGCCCGCAGCCAAGTACCGCGCAGCCAGGTACCGCGTAGCCAGGTTCTTGGACGTGGACGGTCAGGCAGGCCGGTGTTGCCACCGATCCAGCGTCGCCCACCGGGTCGGTTCACGCTAAACTGACCCGCATGGCGAAGAAGAAATCAAAACGCAGTCAATCTCGGGTCAGTTTCAGAAAGCGATATCAGGGGCGTGTACGGGAAAGCGATCTGACGCGGCAATTCGTGTCGGGGGATTCCGAAACCCTTGCCGACGCGGTCAAGAATGAACGTGTCAGCGGCAAAGGCAATCTGACCAGAAAACGGACCGTGGCGGGAGTCGACGCACAAACGCCGATGTCATCGGACGTGACTGAGTCAAATGATTCACCCTTGATCAGTGGGCGTGTGATTCGCGCCCATGGCCTCAGCAACAACGTTTTGGCCGATGACGGGCGCCGGTTTGATTGTTCGATTCGGCAAGTCCTTAAATCGCTTAGTATCGAAGGTCGTGGAACTGTTGTTGCCGGTGACCGAGTGCGGTTTCGTGCGGAGACGGCGACGACCGGCATGATCGAGTTTGTGGCTCCGCGTCACGGCATCATCAGTCGCCAAAGTCGTGGCCAACAGCACATCATTGCCGCCAATGTCGACCACTTGTTGATTGTCACCAGCGCCGCCGAGCCGACGTTGAAACCGTCACTGGTCGATCGGTTTTTATTGTCCGCCGAGCAATGTGGGTTGAATCCGGTAATCGTCATCAATAAATGTGATCTGGTCGATACCGCGACGCTTCAACCCATCTTGGGCGTTTATGCATCACTCGGCTATCGCGTCTTGCTGACCAGCGCGGACAAGGGAACAAATATTGAATACCTGAGAGAATTGTTGAAGGGAAAGCAAACCGCACTTTCCGGCCAAAGCGGTGTGGGCAAAAGCAGTCTACTCAATGCGGTCCAGCCCGGGCTTGGATTGGCCGTTGCAACGGTCAGTCGCGACAACCAAAAAGGGCGACACACGACCACAACATCCACGTTGATTCCGCTGTGCGGAACCGGCGCCGGTGCGGTCTTTGACACGCCCGGCATCCGCCAATTCCAGCTTTGGGACATCACCGCCGAAGAAGTTGCCGGGTTGATGCCCGATTTGCGTCCCCACGTTGGAGCATGTCGCTACGCAAATTGTTTGCATTTAAGCGAAGACGACTGCGGCGTTAAAAACGCGGTCGCCGACGGCCGCATCGATGCCCGGCGCTACGACTCGTATTGCCATCTACTGGAAGACGATTTGTTGCTGGAACGTGCCTAGTTTTTTGCACCAATTCGAGTTAACAGTAGTAGCGGAACTCGTCGAGAGTTTCGCGGAGGAACCAGCAATCGTCGAAAGTCTGGACGACGTCCGCTACCGTCGAAACCCTGGTTCTCGAATTGGAACAAAGGACTAGTGCATCGTCAACTCTTGATTT
>JAGQPO010001114.1 GCA_020426665.1 Planctomycetales bacterium | reverse complement strand
GGTTGGGAGCGTAGCGGAAGTCGTCAAGATTTTCGTGAATATCCGGACGAACCGAAACTCTTGACGATTTTCCGCTACCCCCAAAATCAAACGTTGACGCACCACTAGGAAGCAACGGCTGTTTAAATCAGTTTCGTCTGCCCTGGTACAGCGAATTCCGGCTTCGGTCGCGGCCCGTTGTAATCAAAGTCGGCCGGGAATAGATCCAACTGAGATTCATTGGCCAGGAAATCCCAGGTCACGTTTTGGCCGGTGTATGCCGCCACACGCCCAAGGATTGCGGTCAATGAACTGTTCGCCGTCTCTTTCAATTCGACGATGGGATTACCGGCCCGGATCGAATCAACCAGGTCCTTGTGTTCCTGTTGATACGCTTTGCCGATGTCGCCAGGCATTGACCAGACTTCTTTGCCGTTGCGGTCGTGAATTGATGCACCTCTGTTGCTTCCGTAGATCGTTGCAACACCGTCGCTGCCGAAAATTTGGTTACTGACATCACCCGCGGCCCCTGGGATTTGTCGGCACATGAAGGAAACTTGACGGTTACCCGAGTAGGCAAAGTCGACCGAGACGTTATCCCACATCTCGCTGTCTTCGGGACGAGTGAAGCGTCCGCCGCCGCCGAACGCCGATACGGGCGGCCCCTGCATGACCCAGTTCATAACGTCGACATTGTGGACTGCTTGCTCGGCGACCTGGTCACCGGAAAGCCAGATGAAGTGCATCCAATTATAAATTTGGTACTGGGTGTCCGACATTCCTTCGCGACGTGCCCGGTACCAAATGCCGTTGCTGCAATAGCGAGCCGTCATGTTGATGATGTCGCCGATCGCACCTTCGTGAATTTGGCGAATCGCTTCGACGTAGTTGGTTTGACGTCGATATTGTGTTCCGGTGACGATCGCGGTCCGATTGGCAACAGCCTTTTCGTGTGCTTTCAAACAGGTTCGATAGCCCGCGGGATCCACGCAGGAGGGTTTTTCGGCGAACACGTGCTTGCCGGCATCAACGGCTTCCATGACGTATTGCGGACGAAATCCCGGCGGAGTCGTCATCAACACCAAGTCGACTTCTGGGGCATCCAAAATTCGCTTGTAGGCGTCGATGCCGACGTAGTTCTTGTCCGCACGGACTTTGACCTTTTCGCCAAACTTGTCCGCCAGCCGGCCAAGCACAGCCTGTTTTTTTTCGTCGATGTCGGCCGTTGCAACCAGTTGAATGTGATCGTTGATGCTTAACGTGTCACTAAGAGCTCCCGACCCTCGGCCGCCGAGTCCGACGATGCCAATTCGCACCAGATCGGCACCGCCGCCGTCTTTGGGTTCAGCCCCGCGAACGACCCGAGGTGTCGCGGCGCTGCCCAGTACGGCGGCACTTGTCAGCCCGGCGGAAACGGCCGAACCCGTCTTTAAAAATTGGCGTCTTGAGGACGGCGTGCCACCGGAATCGGACACAGCAGGGGTTGTATTATTCAAATCGGCCTGTTGCGATCCGGTTGGACAAATCGTTTCGTTTCGGCGGGACTCGGTCATGAAAAGGTTCCTTGGGTGGGCGGTTTTGGGGATAGGCGGGAATTGAATCCAATAGTGTAATAACGACCTGGGCGGGAATGTTGCACCCGATCACGCCGACCCGTGACAGAAACAGCAAAACTGATAGACTCTATGAGATGACCGAAAAACAACCTGCCGAAACTTCCAACCCGATGGTCGCTCCGTCCCGAGCGATCCGCCCTCACGGGACGCTGGAAAGCCGAAAAATTGCCGCAACCGCCGTCCGAGTCGCGCTGGATAATAACGCCCAAAACGTTGTCGTAATCGACGTCTGTGGCCAGTCTGCGGAGTTTGATCTGTTCGTCTTGGCGACGGGACAAAGCCGCCGTCAATTGCACGCGATCAGCGAGCAGATTGACGATGCCCTGGAAAAGGGGATGGGCGAGCACCGCTATGGCATCGAAGGCTATGACGACAGCCATTGGATCGTACTTGATTACGGCAGCGTGGTCGTCCACCTTTTTGACCAAGAAACGCGAGAATTTTACGACCTCGAATCCCTGTGGGCTGACGGGACACAAATTCCGCTGTCCGAATTGGGTGTCGAACAAGTCGACTGACCCCCCGCCGTTACGCCCTCTTTGGTCCGCGCTGCTTTTTCGCTTGACGCCCGCGGACGTTCTGGAAAAGCAATGCAAATTCCTTCGTTGTTAACCCAGCGTTTCGCCGACGCAATCTCCCGCTGCCCGTTCGCTTTACAAATCGACGACATCGGCCGATACGCCGACATGATACGTCCTGCCGGCAATCCAGAACACGGCGATTACCAGGCGAATTGCGCAATGCCGATCGGCAAATTACTGCCACAGTCCAATCCGCGTAGCGTCGCACAGTCACTGATTGACCAACTGAAACTGGACGATCTGTGCGATCTACCCGAGATCGCCGGTCCGGGATTCAT
>JAGQPO010001113.1 GCA_020426665.1 Planctomycetales bacterium | reverse complement strand
CGTAGCGGAAGTCGTCAAGATTTTCGGCAATTCCTCGTTCCGATCGAAACTCTTGACGAGTTCCGCTACCCTAAAAAGCGAATTGGAACGCGGCACCATTACTCTATTTACTTTTATTTGAAGCGTTTCGCGGACAAGGTTCAGCAACCGTTGGTGTCTAGCCTTCAGGCGAATCCCTGTCGCTGCGTAGCAGCGACAATGGGCGGCTAAAGCCTGCACACCAACGCTGATACCCTACGGAATTCAGATTGTGTGTGGACGAATTAATCTGCGAACTCAACCTGCGGCGTGGGCCCAGGAATTCTTGCCACTTTGGGATGACCAGCAGGTCACCGCCAAGGCATCGGAATACGGGATCACCGCCCGGTACAACATCGCACCGACGCAAAACGTGTCCTGCATTCGTTCTGGTTCGGACGAGCGGCGGACATGGTCGATGCTGCGATGGGGGCTGGTTCCGTCGTGGGCGGATGATTTGGCGATTGGTAATCGGATGATCAATGCCCGCAGCGAAACGGTTCACGAGAAAAGATCGTTCAAAAGCGCACTTGTCAAACGACGTTGCTTGATTCCGGCCGACGGTTATTACGAATGGATGAACGCAACCGCAGGCAAACAGCCGTTCTTGATCCATCGGGTCGATGGAGGTGTCTTGGCGATTGCCGGTCTCTGGGAATGCAACTGCAAGATTCTCGGTGACGACCAGCCGATTGAAACGTTCACGATCCTGACCACATCGGCGAACGACACGACGCGGCCGATTCACGATCGCATGCCCGTGATCCTGGATGTCCAGGGTCAGGCGACTTGGCTTGATGATGACATCGATGATCCGGACGAATTGCGGCCGCTGCTCTGTCCCGCACCCAATGATTTGTTGACGGCCTTTCCCGTGTCCAAGATTGTCAACAGTCCACGCAACGAAGTCCCGGAGTGCGTCCAGAAAACTGAGTTGCCTAACGATCCGCCCAGGCAACAGGATTTGTTCTAGTCGTCACATCAGGATTCTTCGTCGCGAAGTTGCTGGTACAACTTGGCTCGTGCGAGTCGCCAGTCGCGTTCGACGGTGCCCTCGCTGACGCCCAAGACTTCGGCGGTTTCGGGGATCGACAGTCCAGAGAAAAATCGCAACTCGACGACTTCCCGTTGACGCGGCGAGTCTTTTTCCAAAATATCAAGGGACGCTTCCAGATCTTCGAATCGGCATCCGTTGCTGTTTTCGAAATTCTCCAGGACGACGTCTAACGACCCGCGTTCGTAGTCACCGCCACGTTTGGTTGTGTTGCGGCGTCGGGCGTGGTCGATCAGGATTTGGCGCATCGCGCGATTGGCCGCCGCGAAAAAATAGCGGCGATCGGTCGCGTTGCCGATCGCGTCGGAGTCGAGTAGACGGATGCACGCTTCGTTGACCAGCGCAGTTGCTTGCAAGGTATGATCGGCTCGCTCGCGACGCATCAGAGCCGAAGCCATTTGACGCAATTCACTCTGCAATTGCTCGAACAGTTGTTCTTTGACCGAATCGTTTCCGCGCCCGAGCTCGCGGAGCATCATCGAAACATCATGTTGAGGCTGGTTCATTTCTGCCGACTCTGAGATTAGCGTGGAGGGCCAGCCAGTAGTGTAGTCTTTTTGATGGGCCCGTTGGAATTTGCCCTACGGTTGACATTGATTGACAGCTGGACGATTACCGCTGACAGCAGAAGACACCGAGCGGCGGAATCCGACCCTACAAAAGGCCACCGTGCAGCCGACGTTTCGCTTACGTCAATCTCACTTGCCACCCAACAGGTGAAAGTGCAGGTGGGGTACCTCTTGACCTCCGGCTTCACCACAGTTGACGACCATGTTGTAGCCGTCTTGCAGACCTTCTTGGGCGGCGATTTTCGAGACGGCGAGCACGCAATGGCCGACGATTGATTCGTCTTCATCGCTCAGGTGTGCCAAGGAGATGATTTCCTTTTTGGGAACCACCAACACGTGAACCGGTGCCTTGGGGTTGATATCTCGAAACGCCAAACAAACATCGTCTTCGAAAACGATGTCGGCGGGGATCTCGCGATTGATGATTTTCGTAAAGATCGATGACATGGCAAAGATGAAGTGGTGGTTATGAATTAGCCGCCCAGCCAATCTTTCACTTCAAAGGCGTCGGGTTGATCGGGTTGCCGGAATTTACTGATTCGGCCGGCGGGCTCATCATACAACAGCATGGTTGCGGTCGACAATTCACTTGCCACCGGCGAATCAACAAGCAACGACGAATCGGAGGCATTGAGTTGCCCCAGGACCCGAAGTTCCACGTCATGTTGTGATTGGCGTGGCAACCATCGGGTCATGATTTCGACGCCGCCACACACCATGATGCAATAAACGTTGGCCGGCGGCCCGTCTTTTAGAACTTCACGAAACGCCTGTCCGCCCGACATGCTGCCATGAGTCGCATCGAGAGAAAAATTGAACGCGTCTTCGTGGCGGAAGTCGCGGAACCGATCCAGGGGATCGATCACGATCACAATCGGATGCACGTCCAAAGCTTCGTCGCCACGTTCTTTGACGATTTCGACCAACTTGCTCATTTCCGCCGCGCTTTCGCGTGGCTTGACGTCCTGGACCTTGAAACCGGCGCGTTGCAACCATCCGTAGAGCGATTGGCCATCGTTGGGCCGGTTACCGTTAAAGTAAACGACTTCCAAATCGGGATTCGACTTGGCAAATCCGGACAGGATCGACACCAACAGCCCGGCGCGTGCTTCGGCCGGCGGAATGATCACAACGTTTCTGCCGGCATTACGCGAGAGTTGCAGGGCGACGGGCGGCCCGATTTCGACAGACTCGCCCAACAGCCCGTGCAGTTCTTCGCCGGATGCGACGTTTTCTCCGATCGCGGCGCCGGCCAATGCGGGCGTCCATTTGCACGGCCGATTTCCCTGAAAGATCACCGGCGGCGCCAGTCCTTCGACCAAACTGTGATCTCGCTCGGTAATCGTCGCCAGCATTTGCTGATGTTTTTCGTTGCTAAGCCAAGCAACCTGAAACGGTTGGTTACCTTCGATCAATCCGCCGGCATCGTTGTAAATTGCTTCGCCGGGGCGGCTGATCAATCGCGCCGCGGTGTTGTCATCGGATAGGATCAAAGCCGCGTCGGATTCGCTGCACTGCATCGCGATTCGCACGGCCATCTGCCCCAGTGTCGCTCGCGGCAACGAGTACGCACCGGCCAAAGATTGACTGCTCAAGATGACGTGAATCCCGAACGATCGGCCTTGTCGGACCAGTCGATCCAGTAACATGGAACACTCTGCGGCGACCTTGTCGTCGCGAACGAAAAGCTCTTGAAACTCATCGATCACCAACATGATTCGGGGCATCGATTTACCGCTGGCGGCGCGGTAATCCGACAACTCCTGGGTGGACTGGGATCGAAACAGTTCGCCTCGATTCTGTAATTCCTGGTCCAATCTTTGCAGAACGCTACGTCCGAATTCACGTTCGCTTTCGATTCCGATGACACGTGCGTGCGGCAATTCGCTGTCTGCGTAAACTTTAAATTCAACGCCCTTTTTAAAGTCCAACAGATAGAAGTGGAGTTGTTCTGGCGAATAGTGATAGGCCCCCGAGGTGATGATCGAATGCAGCAGTGTGCTTTTTCCGGAGCCGGTTTTTCCGGCGATCAAAACGTGTTGGCGGACGCCTTCGCCGAGTTCCAGTGCCAGTGTGCGTTGCCCGCCTTGGCTGCCGATGGTGATATCGATTCCGTCGTCGGTCAGTCCCTTGCCGCTGGTCGTCGGCAGTATCGATTCGAGTGGGATTTCGACTCGTGCGGAATTGGTTGCGGCAGTGCCGATTTGGTCGGCAAGTGGCCCGCGCAGGTCAGCGTCCACGTTTGTTGCCGGCAGAAACTCCAACCGATCAAGCCCCTCGTGCCGCATCGTCCACTTGCCTTGGGAGTCAACGGCCAGTTCCAACATTCGACTATCGCTGGGAAACGGCAGATCGCTGGGCCATGGCAGGCTTTCGTTGCATACGATCAGAACGAACACGCCACAGCGAAGGCCGCTTTCGATCAGGGCTTTTAAATGTTTGTAGCCTCCCCGAGTCAGCCCTTCGGGCAATCCGACCGCGGCGACGGCTTGATAAGGCTCGGCCATCGAACCGGCAATCCGGTTGTAATCTTCGACCCGTTGAAACTGATCGCGTAAACTTGCCTGCAACACGTCTTCGGCATGTTGTGCGAGTTCGCCGAGTCGCGTTTCGATTTGATTTTCCGTCGTCCAGACGCGATGGCTGACCAGGGTTGGGTCGTGATCGGTCAGCGACATGAACGACGTAAAGTTTTGACCGCGACCGATCGGATCAATCAGTGTCAACTTTGTTCGTCCGCCCGAGGTTCCCGAAAGCATGCGCCATAACACCTGGTGAACCAGTTCAACGGCGTGATCGCTTTGACCGGATGCTGCGTGGACGATCAACCCGCTGTGCAGGCGGCGGTGCAGTACGACCGGCATCTCGCTGGGGATTTCACCGGAGCGAAAGATCGGCGCGACCTGTCCGCCCGCGTCGCCCGAACTGCTTGCCGTTGGAATTTGCGAAGCCGGTGGAATTTGCGAAGCCGATGGTGCGGCGGAGGCACCAGCCGAGTAATCCGAGGAAAGTGTTCGACAAAGAAAATCTGAGATCTTGAGGTGCCCCAGTGGAACGAAGTCGACGTTTGAATGCTCGGTCTGGGGCTGTTCGGTTACGGTCTCCCAATCCGGGAACCGCTCCGCGACGGATTGGTTCGTCGCCGCGATACGGTCCAGTCCGACACGAACTCCGTCGCGCATCCGATCGGTAACACGTTGCAATTCTTCGTGCCTGCGCCGCGCGTTTTCTTCGCGCTGCCGGTGCAGGGTTTGGTCGGTGTCGGCCAATTGCGAGGTGATGGTTGCAGCGACCTGTTCCGCTCGATGGTGCATTTCCGAATTAACATCGGCATAGCCCGACGTGAAATGGTCACCGAGTTGGGCGAGTTGAGCGTCCAATTGCGTTTTCGCCTGCTCCTGTTCGGTCTCCAGTTGTATGCTCAGTTGTTCAAGTTGTTCGACCTTCCATTGATCGGCTCCGGCAAGGTGCCGGTCTCGGCGATCGGCCAGTTCGGTGGCAGAGGCACGTGCCAAGTCGGCGGAGATTTTTCGCCCCGTCGCGGCTGCTTCATCGGCCGCTTGGCCACACCGCATGATCAACGGATACAAGCGTCGGGTTTGGCGACGAAGTGGAATCAACAGTGCGGCATAAATGGCGAACCCGATGACCGCCACGCCGGCGACTCCGGCCACCATATAGACCCAGTAGTCAGCCGGTTGGATGACTTGCACGCCGACACACCACAGCACGATGACGACGGCGACCGCGGCTGGAAGATAAAACGAATCGTCGAACTTCGCGGCGGTACTGGTTTGAAGTTCGGTGACAAACCCCCGACACTTTCGCGAGAGTTGAAACACGGTGTCAACGGATTGCTGGATCGATTCGGGCGCCGGGGCGCTCATGTCTTCTTCCGGCGATTGGGCCGGCGGAACGTTGGGAAGCCGGTCCAAACGTCGAATTGTCAAATCCCTGGCCCACGCCAAGTCTTCGCCTAGCGGTACCAGCGAGGCATTGATTTGCTCGATTTCCTTCTTGCTTTGCTCGCCTGGCTGATTTTTTCGCGATTCGTACTGATGCAACACGGCTTCGCGGCGCGCTTCGACCTTGCGTTCGATGGCCAGTTTTCCGTCCGCCGCCTTTTTGCGATACAGGGATGACAGGCGATTGATTTCCATCCGCAATCGAATCGTGTCGTCTTCGTATTGGGCGAAAACTTTTTCTTCGGCCGCATCCCATTGTGCTAACGTGATTCGCCGTTGCCGTCGGCATTCCGCCGTGACGCCGCTGCGATCGGACAACAACCGCCGCTCCTCTTCGTCACGCTCACTGGCATGCCGATTGATCAACTCCTGACGTTTCGACTGGCAAGTCGCAAATCGTGCAACGAGTGCATCAATCAGACGGCGTTGTCTCGCGGGCGAGAACAACCCGGCTGGAGCGACCGAGGAGTCTTTCATGGTGCGGATCAGAGAATAGGAGAAAAGCGGTGTGCGACGGAAAGGAACCCAGGAACCCGAAAGAACCCAAAACGATGTGGCCCGAAACGTGCTGCGCACATTCGGTTCGTGCCCCCGTTTCCCTAGTATAACTCGCGCGAGTTCTGATCTGTATCGGCGATTGCGATCTGCGATTTCCGCAGCGTTTCGGTAAATTCCGCCAGTGCGGACGCAAAACGCGTCAGACTGGGGCCGAGCGGAGACAGAAACTCATGTTCAAACTGCCGGGCACGATCGTCGCGCCAGTCCTGCTTGGTTTCCTGCCATAGTCGGGCAAAGTCCGTAAACTCGCGGCGGAACCGACTTTGGGCATCCGTCAACGGGCCGATATTCAACGGATCGAGAGGCATAGGATCCTTTTAGGGGTTCACTCTCCCTCTAGGAGAGTCGATCGATTCAGTCAACGGAGAGGGTCCGTGTTTGTAACGCGGAAACTCGGTTCAGCCCTTGAGTTCAGCCCTTG
>JAGQPO010001112.1 GCA_020426665.1 Planctomycetales bacterium | reverse complement strand
CGCGCGAGTCGGCTAATGTCGTTTGATTGTTCGACGTTATTGTGTGGCGCCGGAGTAGCGAAAGGTCGTTGACGCAAGGAAGCGTCGTTGATATCAGCCGCCAGCGTGCCAGCGTACGGGCATCGGTTGGCGCTGTCGAATCGTGGCGGCCCAAACGGCCGGTTCGTAGACTCAGATCTGCCTGTCTGTTAGGATATTGCTTGGGACGAGTTGCCCTGACGAACGGATCATTCAGCGGACGGTTAGTTGTGATCAGATGAGTAAGAAAATCGCCTGGACAGTGATCGGGATCGTTACCCTATCCGCGATCGGATGGTTCTGCCTATCCACCGAACCCGACACGAACGAGAACCAGAAGACGCAACGAAGTTCGACAACCGACTCGCGATCATCGTCTGTTTCTGAAGCGACATCGTTGGTTTCGTCCCGGCCTGTCATCGAACGCAACGATGGGTATTTGGGATCGGATTCGTGTAAAGAGTGTCACGAAGATTATTATCAATCTTGGCACACTTCGTATCATCGCACGATGACTCAACCCGTCACATCGGAAACGGCACCGGCCGCGATTCGTGGCGGCAGCGTGACCGTAAAAGGCCAAACGTATACGTTCAGCCAGCGTGATGACGACTTCTTCGTCGAACTGAACGACCCGATTGCAAACGATAGACGGATGACGCGCCGTCTGGTGCTGATGACGGGTTCGCACCACATGCATGTTTTCTGGTACGAGTCAGGGATCGAACAGACGCCGGCCCAGTTGCAGATCATGTATTACATCGACCAGCAACGATGGATCCCACGGCGGAGTGCGTTTCTGCGGCCACCCAATATGGGAAAAGAGAACGAATTGGGACGATGGAATTCGATCTGTAGCAATTGTCATTCGACTCACCCCCGTACCCGGCCCGATGCGAACCAATCTTCCTGGGAAACTCGAGTCAGCGATTTTGGGATCACGTGCGAGGCGTGTCACGGGCCCGGTGAATCTCACGTTGCGTTCCACCGTGCGGATCCTGATGCCGTAGCGGGTTCCGAAGAGACCGGCGAAAAGGCTGCCGTTGATCCGATCGTGAACCCCAAGGAATTGCCGACCAATTTGAAATCAGACATTTGCGGCCAATGTCATGGAATGATGATGGTCAGCATCGACAACGCCGCCGACCAGGAAAAGTACTTCGCACACGGTAGGGAATTCCGGCCGGGCGATCGGCTGGAGGACGCCCATTTTTTACGAGTGGTCCGCGCGAGCAAGGAGCATCGGGACAGCGAGACGTTTCGCAAATTTGATGCCCATCCGGGGGTCATGATCGGACACTTTTGGCCGGATGGCGAAATGCGAGTAACCGGGCGTGACTACAGCAGCATGATCGAGTCGAAGTGTTTCCAAAAGGGAGAACTAGCCTGTCTGTCGTGTCACACCATGCACCAGCAGGACAAGTCGCTGCAAACGGAATGGAAGGACGATCAATTGCAACCGAACATGCGAGGCGATGCCGCTTGTCTTCAGTGCCATCCGAAATACAAGGACCTTGGCACCGAGCACACGCACCATGCCGTAGATTCCGAGGGCAGCCGGTGTATGAACTGCCATATGCCACACACGATCTACGGAATCTTGAAAACCAGTCGTACGCATACCATTTCCAGTCCGTCGGTTGCGACTTCGGTCGAAACAGGTCGCCCAAATGCGTGCAACCTTTGCCACTTGGATCATACACTTGCACAAACCGCAGATTATCTGGCGACTTGGTATGGCCACGACAAGCCGAAATTGACCACCGAACAAAAGACTACGGCGGCATCAATCCTGCAGTTCTTGACCGGTGATGCCGCGCAGAGAGTTTTGCAAGTCAACGCGTTCGCTTGGCCGCCGGCACGTGAAGCTTCGGGAACGGATTGGATGCCCATCTTCCTTTTGTTAGGGATGGAAGATCAGTACGACGCCATCCGATTGATGTCCCAGCGCGCATACAAATCACTTCCCGATTCGACGCCGCTGGACTACGACTTTCTAGATTCGCCGGAAGAACGCGCCGAAGTGTTCGGCGACGAATATCAAAAATTGATCAAACAGCGACGTCCGCCCAACGAGGCACTCTTGATCAATAAGCAAGGCTATCTCGACCAGACGCGTTTTGAAAAACTGATGAATCAACGCAACCATCGGCCCGTCTACTTGCAAGAATGATTGGCCCCAGCCCTCCCCAACCCCGGCGGCGAATCCGCCGGAGTTGGGGAGGGGGTTCTAGCCAGATAGCCCGGGTTATGAAAATGAGATGCTGCACAAAAAACGCAACATTGATACTTCGGTGCTAGTGCTGCGTCCAGATTAAAGTTTGGGGTGAACCGCGACTTGTGCGACGGAATTCCAGTCCGTCGAAATCGACACTTGGCGACAGACTGGAAGTCCGTCGTAC
>JAGQPO010001111.1 GCA_020426665.1 Planctomycetales bacterium | reverse complement strand
GAAGCCATCAATCACGATCCGGCAATTACCTATATCTGTACCGGTAACCAATTGCCGGGCAAAGCCAGTTTGGGCTCGTGGCTGAGTTATGGACTGGGAACGGAAAACGAAAACCTGCCGGCCTTTCTGGTGATGACGGCTTCGTGGACGGGACGCAAAGAAGCGCAGGCACTTTACAACCGACTGTGGGGCAGCGGATTTTTGCCCAGCAAGTTTCAAGGCGTCGCGCTTCGCAGCGCCGGCGATCCGGTGCTGTATCTGTCCAATCCCAAGGGCGTCGATTCCATAGTCCGACGCGAGATGTTGGATTCACTTTCGCGGCTGAATCATGTCACCGGACAATCGGTTGGTGATCCAGAAACGGAAGCCAGGATCGCGCAGTATGAAATGGCGTTTCGAATGCAAACCAGTGTTCCCGATTTGGCGAACATCAACGATGAACCGCAATACATCTTGGATCTGTATGGTCCTGACGTCACCGTGCCAGGTACCTTTGCCAATTGCTGTTTGATGGCCCGGCGGATGGCCGAGCGGGGAGTTCGATTCACACAAATCTTTCATCGTGGCTGGGACCAGCACGGCAATTTGCCCAAGGACCTGCCGAATCAATGCAAGGATGTTGACCAACCCAGTTCGGCACTGCTTACCGATCTTCGCCAACGCGGGATGATCGATGACACTCTGGTGGTTTGGGGCGGTGAATTTGGCCGCACGATTTATTGCCAAGGAAACTTGACGAAGACCGATTACGGCCGCGACCATCATCCGAAGTGTTTTTCGGTGTGGCTTTCCGGTGCCGGGATTCGCGGCGGACTGGTACACGGCCAGACCGATGAATTCAGTTACAACATCACCGAAAAACCTGTTCATATTCGTGACCTGAATGCGACGATCTTACACCTGATGGGTATCGATTCTGATCGTTTCACCTATCCCTTCAAAGGACTTGATCAAAGGTTAACGGGCATTGAAGGCGGGGAAGTCGTCACCGATTTGTTGGCGTGACGAAGCGCCGCTGAAAAGGATTAACCGAACGGGCTTTGCCGAGAATGATTCAAAGGAACTTTGCCGTTGTCACATTCTAAAATGAGTGTCTGGTCGGCCGCGGCAGTGGTTGCGGCCAGCATGATCGGCGCGGGTGTTTACACGACCAGCGGGTTTACGCTCGGCGATCTCGGCCAGCCGCACTACGTGATTGCGGCCTGGATCATTGGTGGCGTGATCGCCATTTGTGGCGCGATCTGTTACGGTGCGCTGGCTCAGCAATTCACTGAGTCCGGTGGCGAGTATTTATTCCTTGCCAGGGCCGTGCATCCGGCAGCCGGTATGGTGGCCGGCTGGGTTTCGTTGCTGGCCGGCTTCACCGGCGCGATGGCGTTCGCCGCGACAACGTTCGAGTCGTTCGCTCGAGAGTCTGGTATTGAGCGTTTGCAGTCGATGCCCGCACACTCGATCGCGATTGCGTTGGTCTTGTTGGCAGCGTTTGTACACAGCCTTGGGTTGCGGCGCGGGACGCACATCCAGAACGGCGTGGTTGTATTAAAGTTGTTGTTGATCGGGCTGTTTCTGCTGGTCGCATTCGGCACCGTTTCGTCATGGCAGGGATCTTCGTCCGCATCACCGATCGCGGGGGGCGTCGGTGCGATGGAATCCGAGCCTGCCAGCCGTTGGGGCTTTGCACTGATTTTTGCCAACGCACTGACTTGGATCTCGCTCAGCTACAGCGGTTTCAATGCGGCGGTATACATGACCGACGAGATCGACCAACCGCGACGTAACGTTCCGCGGGCGATGATCATTGGGACCGTAGCGGTTACCGTTTTGTATGTGGCGTTGAATCTGATTTTTGTTTACGCACCAGTCTCGGCGGAAGTTGCCGGCCAACCAAACGTGGCGACGATTGCGGCCGCATCCGTTGGTCAACAAATTCAACAGCGCGGTGCGGGATGGGGAGCATTCGTCGGGCCACTCGTCCGAACCGCTATTCTGGCGGGGCTGGCAACATCGGTTTTGGCACTGATGCAAACCGGTCCACGTGTGTACCAGAAAATGGCGGCCGACCGTCTGCTGCCTCGCTGGTTGGTCGGGCGACCCACTGGGGATTCCCAATTTGGAAATCCGGCGGGCGGAATCGTGGAGTCTTTGCCCGCGATTTGGGTTCAGGCAACTTTGGCGATCCTGGTGATCTGCGCCACAACATTGCGTCAACAACTGGATTATCTGGGATTTACTCTGTCAATTTGTGCCGCCCTTTGTGGGGCACTGGTCTTCCTGTTTCGCAACCATGGCGTTTATCCGGTGCGTGCCTGGGGATATCCGATTGTTCCAATAATTTATGTCTTTGGCACGCTGGGGATCGCTACACTGACAGCGATCCGTGTCCCCGCGCAGGCTATGGTGGGTCTTGGGACCCTTGGAGTCGGAATCGTGGCTTATCTTCTGTCTCGTTTTCTGTGGGGTAGTCGGACCACGAAGGATCAGTGAAACTGTGGATTCTGTGGTTGGCGGCACGGAATAATGGTCGGCGGACGATCCACTGGGACAGACCCTGTCTTTGGTGAAAATGTCCTCCACAATGATTTGACCGGTCGAGCCTGTTCGGCGCGACTACCTTTTCACCGAATTCTATCGAAACAGATTCGATCTATGAGATACGCATTTCGCTTAGCTGAGTTGTTGGGCCACACTCCCGATCGTCGCAAACGCCCGGGAACGATTAAATCCATCGTTGAACACACCGGATTGGACCGTCACCAAGTTGCCTCGTTGCTGAAAAACGAGGCCAAATACATCCCGCTGGATGCTCTCTCGCGACTGTGCGATTATCTGATCGACCAAGGGCATGCGACGGCCGATCAGTTGCCCGGAGCCTTGTTTGCGGTCAATCCAGAGAATTTTTGGGAGTTGATCGCACGTCGCAGCGAGATCGAGATCATCGTCGGCGTCCGTGCGACCGACGCCAACGCGACTCCGGAGGGTGCTTCGGTGGTCGCCAGCGACTCGGTGCTGGTCGGCGAAGTCCTGAGCGGCGTTTCCACTTTAGGAGGTGTCGCCAAACACAAGGAACAACAAGAGAACGGCGAAGGAACCGGGCGCGATGTTCCGATGCCCGATCGATTCCAGCAGACATTGGTGTGGAGCCCCGGGCAAGTCGACCAGGCCGACATGCGGGCGCGAGCCGACGAGGTGTTCGACGGTTTCGTCGAAGCGACCGGCGATCGCGGAATGATATGCATCGGCAGCATCAAGAGTAATCCGGTCGTTGAATTGCTGTTCTCCGACGTCTTTGGGTGCACGCCGTTCGTCACCGAAGATGACGTCGATGACGTATCGGCGAGATCTTGCCCGTTTTTCTTGCGCTACCGCGAAACCGATCCCAAGCCGGACAGCGCGTCGGCGGGCACACGGCTTAGTAAGAACGAAGACGCGCCCGAACCTGGTTTTTATTACGAGAAAAACGACGGAACTTGGGAATTCGCCGGCGGCAAAAATAAAGACACCGCGATGGTGTTCTACATTTACCGTGAAGCCCTTGGGCGGCTGGACATGGTGCTCAGCGGTTTCTCCGGCCGTGCGACTCGTTTGTTGGCCAAGACGCTCGCGATTCGTGGCGAAGAATTTTGGCCGCCGGTCTACGAGAAAGGCGGCGACATCATCGGTGCCTACCTGGTGACCTATGCCCAACCCGAAGATGAACAGACGCGAGACGACGCGCTGTTCAATCCCGGCGGCCCCGCCGAGATCATGCCGCTTCCGACCGAGGCGATTGCGCGTCGGTTGGCACGCCGTTAACACATCCTTTGAATTGACAACATGGCAAAACCGAAATCCAAGTCTGCGCCGACGATGGCGGAGGCTGCGGACAAGTTCGACTTGTATCAAAAGTCGGTCCAAACTCCTGAACACGAAGTCGAGTTTTTCGAACAGGCCTATCGAGAGGCCTATAAACGTAAACCATTGACGTTACGCGAAGATTTCTGCGGTACCTTCGCCGTTTGCTGTGACTGGGTCGCATCCAGCCCCAAACGTACGGCGGTCGGCGTCGACCTGTGTGGCGAAACGCTGCAATGGGGACGCGAACACAACCTCGCGAAACTAAAGCCAAAGCAGCAGCAGCGTGTGACGTTGCTTCAAGAAGACGTTCGAGTCACCGGTACCGAACCGGCCGACGTGCTGGCGGCCCAAAACTTTTCTTTCTGGCTGTTCAAAACCAGGCCGGAAGTTGTCGATTACTTCAAGATCGCCCGGTCCAACTTGAAGGACCAGGGGATCATGGTGATGGACATGATGGGCGGCGGTGAGTGCTTTACCGAAGACTACACCGACAAACGAACGATCAAGAAAGGCAAAAAAGGTTTCTCCTATCACTGGAATCAGGAATCGTTCAATCCGATCACGGCCGACGCAACATTTTCAATTTCATTCAAGTTCCCCGACGGCAGCAAACTGAAACGCGCCTTTGAATACAACTGGCGGTTTTGGAGCATCCCCGAGGTTCGTGAAATGTTGGCCGAGGCCGGGTTCCGCGAGAGCCACGTGTACTGGGAACGCGAGAACGAAGAAGATCCCGAATTGGACGGCGGCTGGTACCGCTGTGGTTCGGCCGACAGTGATCCGAGTTGGATTTGCTACATCGTCGCCATCAAGTGACGACGGCAATCATCGGTCACTGGGTCGGACATCGAGGGCGACGACTCCTTCGCTTCAATCTACTTTCGTGATCGCAGGAAACGACTCAATCCACCTAGGTCATCGGTGTTGATCAAATCGACCTCGGCG
>JAGQPO010001110.1:2719-2890 GCA_020426665.1 Planctomycetales bacterium | reverse complement strand
CTGGGGGCGGACACTTAGAAGAAACCTGGGATGCGCACGCGGGAATCGAATCAAATCACGGACAACATGCCGCCGAGGTGGACCAGCCGATTGCCGCGTTGCTGACCGATTTGGAACAAAGAGGGTTGTTGGATGATACGCTTGTGGTATGGGGAGGCGAATTTGGACGAA
>JAGQPO010001110.1:0-2651 GCA_020426665.1 Planctomycetales bacterium | reverse complement strand
GGCCGGAGGCGGCATCAAGGGAGGCCGGACGTATGGCGAAACCGATGAGCTTGGGTTCGCAGCCGTGACCGACAAAGTCCACTTACATGATCTTCATGCCACGATCCTGTATGCCATGGGGTTGGACCACGAAACGCTGACCTACTTTCATCAGGGACGGGACGAAAGTTTGACGGACGTCGGCGGAAATGTCGTCCGCGATTTATTCGGCTGATCGGACATCAGACCGCTGTTGTTGTCATCTCGTAGACCTCAACGGTGTTTTCTGCGGTTACAATCAACGGGTGCGTCGCCATCCCGCCTTGGCTACGTTATCTGGCGATACTTTGTTTTTCATAGAGATGACCGTGATCCGATTCAATCCGTTTCTGGTTCTGGTGTTGATGATTGCGTCTGTTGGGCCGACCGTCGCTGATGAAGCGTCGCACCAATCGTTGATCGCCAAAGTTCGTCCGTCGGTGACAACCATTCGTGTACAAGGACGCGACGGCGATCAATTGGGCATCGGAACGGGGTTCGTCATCGATGACAATGGATTGATTGCCACGAACTTTCACGTGATCAATGAAGGACGCCGGTTTACAATCGAATCGGCCGATGGTGAATCGTTAAAGGTCCTGACGGTCGAAGCGTCGGATGTGACCAGTGATTTGGCGCTGATTCGAGTTGATGCAACTTCAACTAAACTTCCCGCACTCGCATTGGCCGACGAACCGAGTGGTCAGGGATTGCGAGTGCTGGCGTTCGGAAATCCATTGGGGCTTCGCAACAGTGTGGTCGAAGGCATCGTGTCGGCCCGTCAAGAAATTGAAGGCCGCGAGTTGCTGCAGCTGGCCATGCCGATCGAACCGGGCAACAGTGGCGGGCCACTTGTCGACCTGGAAGGGCGGGTCCACGGCATCATCAATATGAAGTCCGCAATTGACGACAATCTGGGTTTCGCGATCCCAGTGCAACAGCTGGTCGAATTGAAAGAAAATCCGAACCCGGTGGATTTCGATCGCTGGGTTCGTATCGGGAGAATCAACGAGCAACGGTGGATGCCACTGTTCGGCGCGAATTGGCAAGAACGAGGCGGGCGGATCACCGCGCGCGGACTGGGCAAAGGGTTTGGCGGCCGATCATTGTTACTGTCCAAATCCAAGGTTCCTGAATTGCCATTTGAAATCGCAGTGATGGTTCGCTTGGACGATGAATCGGGAGCAGCCGGATTGGTCTTTCACAGTGATGGCGCTGAGAAACACTATGGCTTCTATCCGAGCGACGGGCGATTACGGTTGTCCTGTTTTCTGGGGTCGTCCGTCTATTCGTGGCAGGTTCTTCACGAAGTTGAAAGTGATCACTATCTGGAAGGCCAGTGGAACCAATTGAAAGTCCGAGTCGAAAAAGATTCGATCCGATGCTTTGTAAACGGCGAATTGGTGATCCAATCCAATGATTCGCAGCTCACCACGGGGCAAGTCGGGTTGGCGAAGTTTCGTAGCACCGAGCCCGAATTCTCCGGTTTTCAAATCGGTTCCGCAATTGTTTCGCCGACGCTCTCAGAATCATCCAGAGCGTTGTTGGCGAGATTGGAAGTTCAACCGATCGACGTTGAATCAATCAACGCTGAATCCATTGATGAACTTGGTCAATCGTGGGAACTGTCATCGCGAGAACTGACAAGGCGCGCAATGCTGCTCGAAAAACAGGCTGAACGAATTCGCCAACTTGCCGGCGATGTGCGCCGTGCGGCGACGATCGACAAATTGGCCAGGATTGATGAGGTTGCCGAGGACGAACGATTGCTGTTTGGAACGTTGCTGATTGCTAAACTTGATTACCCCGACTTGGATGTCGAAGCCTATCAACACCGAATCGACGAAATGGCTGATGAGATCAAATCAACCCTTCCCGGCGATGCCACGCCGGTACGAATCCGTGACGCGATGCACCGATACCTGTTTGATGAAAACGGGTTTCACGGCAGCCGTAGCGAGTATTATCATGCCGCCAACAGTCATTTAAATCGTGTGATCGACGATCGTGAGGGTCTGCCGATTACGATGTCCGTCTTGTACATCGAACTCGGCCGACGATTGGGAATTCACATCGACGGCATCGGTTTGCCAGGGCATTTTGTGACCAATCATGTCATCGATGAAAACGATCATCAGTTGGTCGACGTTTTTGAGCGTGGGAAATTGCTTTCTCAAAAGGACGCCGAGACGATCGTTGCGATGCATGCGCGCCGATTGTTCCGCGAAACGGACCTGCAACCCAGCAGCGACCGCGAGATTCTAACGCGTATCTTGAACAACTTGGTTGGAATCGCCGGACGAAAAAACGACGGCGAATCAATGCTGAAATATTGTGATGCGATCGTCGCGATTAATCCTGATCAGACTCAATTCCGAATGATGCGAGCCCAATTGCGAGGGATGACCGGGCGAATCGGCCTGGGACTGGATGACGTTGACAAGCTGCTTGAAAATGACCCGCCGGATCTGGATCGTGGTGCCGCCGAGCGACTTCGCGAAGCATTGATTGAACGCCAGTGATCGAGTTCGAGATGCACTATCGCGAGACGTTTGCGCGGGCAAGCCATCGGGAAAGCGGACTTAACGTTACAACGCTGGCAATCAAATGATATCAGCCGATTCGCGCAAGCG
>JAGQPO010001109.1 GCA_020426665.1 Planctomycetales bacterium | reverse complement strand
ATCCCGAACACTGCAAGCGGAGCTGCGAGCATCAAAAAATTAAATGCCAGATCCCATTGTCCGACGTCCGCAGGCGAAAGCGTTCCGCAGACATAAAAGCTTCTCAGAAAGCCGATGCCGCGCTGCACCACCATTAAAGCACTGATCAGAAAAACGCTCTTTGAGAACGAATCAGCAACATGATGGTTGGCAGTTGTTGCCCCTTGGCTGGAGAGAGTGGCTTGGCTCATGGATGTCGAAAAATGATTCGTCGTACGCTTTCAAGTTGCGGGCGGGACGACCACGGCCTGTGTGGACCGAGCCGTGTGTCGCCGCAAGCCTACGTCGCTGCTGAAGCGACTTTCCCCCGGCGTCACCTGACAACGAATCTGGCTGGCCGACGGGATCTGATTTTGAGTGTTGTACGAATTGATGGAGACACTCGACAGGAAATCTCCGCCGAAAGTTTCGATGAATCAAATCACCACCCCGTGGAAGGGGCCAAGGTTAATCGCCAAGTCGGCGTGAATCTGATTCTGTACCGGTCAACGCAACCAGCCAAATTATCGCTAAGCGATCAAACATGTCTCTTACCGTCGAATTGCTTACCAACGTCGAACACCTTTCCGACGAACACGTTTGTCTTTGGAACCATTTCGCTCGCAACCCGTTGCAACGCTGGGAGTGGTTGGGAAGCTGGTGGGAAGCCTACAAAACACAATATGATCTTTGTATTCTGGCCATCAAGCGACAGAACCAGATCATCGGATTTGCCCCCTGGTGCCTGGAAAGTCGCATCGCAGCAGGGCGAACAATCCAGTTTTTGGGTGCCGGTAAAGCGTGTACCGACCATCTTTCGCTGTTGGTTGCGGCGGAGGATGTCGACGATGTTTGCACCGCGATCGCGAAATGGTTGATCCATGCCGGCGGACCAAACCCCAGCGATGTTCCCCGTCAATGCGTCTGGGACTCGATTGAATTGATCGGGGTTGATCAATCTGACGACGCGGTCAATCGGCTTGTCTGTGCGATGGGTGAAGTAGGGCTGGAGGTCCAGCAATCGGAAGGAATGGGATGCTACGCCATCGATCTGCCGGAAACCTGGGACGAATACATTAACTTGCGTTCCAAGAGCGGACGTCGAGAAGTCCGCCAGTCGATCAAAAGCATTGATGACGGAACAATTGTTGTAGACCGCATTCGCGATCATCAACGTTTGAACGAGTTCTGGGACGTCTTCGTCAACCTTCACCAGCGCCGGCGTCACGCCGAGGGAACGACGGGCTGCTTTGACCATCCGCCTTTCGGAACTTTCTTGCGAACGGCGGCCAGCCGTCTGCTCAATTCTGGACTACTGGAGTTTTTCGTCGCATCTGTCGATGGTGTTCCCGTCGCAACGCAATTCGCGATTTCAGATGCGGAGTCCTGGTACTTCTATCAATCGGGAATGGAACCCGATGCCGCCGATCTGCGACCCGGACTTAGCATGTTCTGCTATGCGATTCGAGATTCCATACAATCCGGTCGGAAGCGGTTCGACATGATGCGCGGAGATGAACCATACAAGCTTCGTTGGCGCGCCGAGTTGCTGCCCGCTCAAGAAGTCCGCGTTTGCAGTCCTCGAACGGCCGCGCAAGTTCGTCGCCAAATCTATCGTGCCGGCGTGACATTCAAGGGACTACTAAAGACGGGACTTGGAATGGGCCAGCACCAGCATTAGCAGAGTTGACACAATGAATGCGCGAAACCTTGCATTGCAAGCCTACTACTGCGGCACCTATCCGGTGCGGCGGTTTTTTCGCGCATGCGTCGAAGCAAGCGGCCAAGCCCCCCTGTGTGTGCTTTTTTATCATCGAGTCGCCGATAGCCACCCCAACGAATGGACGATCAGCAATCGCGAATTCCAACGTCAAATGCTCTGGCTGAAACGCAACGTGGATCTCGTCTCGTTGGAAGAAATTCAATCGCGGATGCGATCCGGACGCAACGATCGAATCGCCGCTGCAATCACTTTTGATGACGGATACGCTGAGAACGCAGATCGTGCGATTCCATTCTTATTGGAAAACGAAATCCCCACAACGTACTTTGTGGCGTTGGATTTCGTCATGCACAAGCGGTGCTTTCCACATGATGTCGATCGGGGAGTCCCGCTGGCGGCAAACACACCCAAGCAGATCCGCGCAATGGCCGACGCGGGTGTCGAGATCGGTGCCCACACTCGCAGCCACTGTGATGTCGGCGCGATCGCTGATGTGACGACCATGATTGATGAAATTGACACCACCACGGATGAACTGGAGACGCTGATCAATCGCCCGATCCGCTATTTTGCATTTCCATTCGGGCTGAAACACAATTTGAGCGCCGCGGCGGCGCATTTGATCAACAGACGCGGAATGTTGGGCGTTTGTTCGGCGTTCGGCGCGTACAACTTTCCCGGTGATGACCCGTTCCACATCAAACGTATTCATGGCGACCCCGACTTCATACGCCTGAAAAACTGGATCACAATCGATCAACGCAAGATGCATCATGGCCGTGGTTTCACCATTCCTGAAACCGCCGTCAAAGTCTCCGATGTGCAATCGCGGTTGGAATCAGCGAACACCGCTAAAGTGTCCGAAAAGTCCGCGGATAAAAAGTCCGCGGATAATCCGCAGGTCGGGCCGATTTTGGGCCTCCACCCTTCATTGACAGACAACTTGCACCAGCAATCGTGACGTACCAAAAGCGATTCTCGAGAATGTGGTCGCGTCAAAGGTCCGGCAATCTGGTCTAATTGGGTACAGCCCGATAACCAGTAACCAATGTCCCTCGGATCGATCATGAATGGTTTGACAAGCCGATTGTTGACCCTCAGCGTATTATCGCTGAATCTGTTGCTGCCACTTTGTGCGGATGACGAAGCGCCCGTCACGGTCCACCGCGACATCGAATTTGCCGAAGTGGGCGGTCACCCCTTGAAATTAGATCTTTATCTACCCAAGGTCGCGGCAAAGCCTGCGCTTGTCGTCTGGATCCACGGCGGAGGATGGCGTGGCGGTTCCAAGAACAAAGTTCCCATCCAAGAAATCACCAACGACGGTTTCGCAATCGCAAGCATCAGCTATCGGTTGACAGACAAGGCGACGTTTCCCGCGCAGATACATGATTGCAAGGCCGCAGTACGTTGGCTTCGCGCCCATCAAAATCAATACGGATACGATGCGGATTGGGTTGCCGTCGCCGGCAGTTCGGCCGGTGGTCATCTCGCCTTGTTGATGGGAACCTCCGGCGGCGTTTCGGAACTGGAAGGGACCGTCGGCGGCAATTTGGATCAATCATCAACCGTCCAAGCGATCATCGACTACTTTGGTCCCGCGGATTTTGTGTTGCGAGGCAAGACACAACCTGAGCGAGCCTATACCGACAAATCGGGAAGTTTCGCATTGATGGGCGGTATCGAAGGAGAGCGGCTGGACGAATCGACCGAGCGGCGGGCCAGCCCAGCATCCTACGTCTCGGCCGATGATCCGCCGTTACTGATCTTTCACGGCAGAGTCGACAAGACCGTTTTGTTGGATCAAAGCGAGCACATTGCAAAGCTGTACACCGAATCCGGACTCAGCGCCGAATTAGTCATCCTGGAAAAAGCAGGCCATGGCGGCGCGGCGTTTTTCCGCGGCGATCCTTTCGAGCGTGCCCGAAGTTTTCTGGTCGCAAACCGACCTCGCTGAGTCGTTAGTCGTTGATCGCTGCTATGAAGGG